>JAFUDL010000429.1 GCA_017459225.1 Kiritimatiellia bacterium | reverse complement strand
TCAACCCCGACCAGATAAAGGACGCTTCAGGGCATGTTCAGCAGTTCGGCCTCATAAACCAGGCGTTCTACGGCTGCTGTCCGTGGGTGGACATGGGAAGCGCCATATTCTGCGGCTTCTGGGTGCACTGCCTCCTGGGCGCGAAGCGTGGAACGCGCCGCGCCCTTGTGGTGGAAAGCCTGCCGCGCATCTTCTGGGCGCTTCTCGGCGGCGTCATTGGCGGCGTGCTCACGGGCCTCGTCGGCTTCTCCGGCGCAAAGCTGTTCAACTAGAAAGTCTGGCTCTAGCATGCTAAGCGACATCACGCGCAGGGAATGGGAACGCTGGGAGAATGCGGAACGCTCGTTCCGTGCGCATCCTGGCTTCTACAGGTTCAAGCTTGCGCTTCTCTTTCTGGAAGGCGTCGTCGTAGGCGTTCTCGTTCTCGGCGTCGTTGCGCTGCTTGTGACGATTTGCGTTCTCAATCCCGGGAAGAGCATTCGGCTCATCGTGTTCCTGGTCCTGAACTTGTTCTACACGGCGAAGGTGTATTTCTCCATACTTGCGCAGCGTCCATGGAACGGGCTGCCCGAGCTTCGCGAGAAGGACTGGCCAAGGCTCTACGCGCTTGTTGGCGAGACCGCGAAGGCGGTGGGCGCCCCGCGGATACACCGCATTTATCTCGCCCCCTGTGAATTCAACGCATCGGTGTCGGTGGCGTTTCCGCTAGTTCCCGGCCTTCGGCGCAACATCCTGATCATCGGATATCCGCTTCTTGCGGCGCTTGGAGAGAGCGGTCTGCGCGGCGCGCTGGCGCACGAGCTGGGACATGTGGCGCATCACGACACGGTAAACGGAGGCGCGCTGTTGCATGTGCGAGCCTTCTGGGTTTCCATTCAGCTGGGCGTGTTCACGCTTGTGCTGAACCCATGGCGGCGTTCGTATCTGAGCCGCATCGACCGTCTCATGACGCCAATCGAACGTGAGCGCGAACTTGCGGCGGATCGTTCCATCTCGCAGCGCTTCGGAATCGACACTCTGCGCGAAACGCTTGTCGCGCTGGAGCTGCGCGGTCCCGATGCAGACCTTGGGGACATCCTCAAGCCCGTTGCGCTTGCCGAGCCTGGCGCGCCAGCCTCTCCCGCCGAGGCGATCCGCGGTGCGATGCGCCGTGCGATTCCGGAGGACGAAGCACGCCGCCGCATCGAGCGGGCGCTGCGTTCCATAGTTCCTCCCATGGAGGAGCATCCGCCGCTCGCGGTGCGTGCCGGCACGTCGGATGTCGCCGAACTGATGCCGTTCGCGTCCGTACCGCAGGATGCCATCGAGAGAGTGTTCGGCTCGGCCGATGCGCTCGACGGCAAAGTCGACGAAAACCTGCGTCCGGTTCTCGAATCAGCGGCCCAGGAAATCCGCGACACGCGTGCGAGCCTTGAATCCAGGCTTGCGGCCATTCCTGCGGTCAATGCCACGCCAGACCAGATTCTTGATCGCATGGGCGTTCTGCTTGGGCTTGACCGCAAGGACGAAGCGCTGGAGGCTTTGCGCGCCGGGCGTGCAGCTCATCCAGACAATATGGCGCTTGAGGCGGCAGAGCTCTGCGACCGTCTCTCCAAGGCGGCCTCCGCCGAGGAAGGCGCGCCGTTTGCCGACCGGCTGGAGAAGCTTATAGAGGCCGAGCCAATGATGCGCGTATGGGCGGAGGAACCGCTTATGGCGCATTATCTTGAGATAGGGTCCTCAGAACGGATCAAGAATCTGCTAGACCTGTTGCGGCACGGCAAGAAGACGCTTTCCCGTCAGCTGGAGGCGAAGCTGCGTCCGACCGACAACATCAGCGCTGAGCCGCTTTCTGACGTCGAGCGCGCCAATCTCGCAAATGCGTTCGCCGGGCATTCCGTCAAGGAAGTGTATGCCGTAAGGCGCGTTTACGAAGGCATGGGAACCCACTCGGGGTTTCTCGTGGTGCGCTGGGGCTTTCTTGCCGACGCCGGCAATCTCCTCGCTGCGTTCAACGAGGCGTTCGAGGATTACACTGTCGTTGCCGGCACTCAGGCGCTATTCAAGCGCTTCGCCGAACTCGGCATAAAGCCGATACCGGTTCCAAAGAAGGCACCGAAGGAATAGCTCTTCGGATACGTAGGCCAAATGCCAACTTTCACACCTTCGCACTTTTGTGGTATAATCATCGGCGATGGAACTAAGTGACTATGAGATTGGTCCGGAGATCGGACGAGGTGGCCAGGGCGTGGTGCATCGCGGCATTCGTCGCGTGGATTCTACGCCCGTCGCCTTGAAGTTCTTTGCTGTATCGTCCGGCGCGCATGCTGCCGCTCTCGCTCGGAAGTTTGCGGACGAGGCGCGTCTTCTTTCGGCGCTTGAACATCCAAATCTCGTGAAGGTGCTCGACTACGGCTCCTCCCCTGATGGACGCCTTTGGCTTGCGATGGAATACGTCTCGGGTCCAGGAGGCTCGCCTGCCGCGATTTCAAACCGCCTCGCCATCGCGCCGCCAGGCTTCGAAGAGGTGCGCCGCATTTACTCGCAGCTGCGTGCGGCCCTTGCGTACTGCCATTCGAAGGGAGTGGTGCATGGCGACGTGAAGGCCGAGAACGTGCTCGTGGCGGAAGATGGCACGGTGAAGCTTGCTGACTTCGGCATTGCGCGCGTTCTCGACGCCGGCACGCGCCGTGAGGCGGGCCTTGCATCATCCGCCACGCTCACCGGCGCATTCTGCACTCCATACGCCATCGCGCCCGAATGCCGTGAGGGAGGTAAGCCGACTTTCGCCTCCGACGTGTATTCGTTCGGAGTTCTCCTCTACAAGCTCGTCACAGGCATCTGGTATGAAGGATCCGCGCGCCTTCTTGAGCAGGCGCATGTCTTCGCGCCGCTTTGGGCGCCGCTTCTTGAACGGATGCTCGCGCACGATCCTGCGCGGCGCATCGCCTCTGCCGAGGAGCTGCCGAAGGATCCCGTGGCGGACGAGCTGAGCCACAGGCGCGTAAGGCGCGTGTTTGCGGGAATGGCGTTTGCGAGTGCGGCAGTCTTGGCGATCGCTGTGATCGGCATGGTCGCCTACGAGAGAGGCGGGATTGCGGCAAGGGAGAAGGTCCGCGAAGAGATGCTTGCGAAGGAGATGGCGCGTCTGCCCGCGTCGCGGAATCCCGCATATCGCGACCATCCCGTCGTGACGCGCGCTAGGAAGGTGTTCGGCACGAACGATTTCGACTATGTGGAGGAGGCGGTTCTCGTGGGTACGAACAAGCTGGTGCTTACGCGGCCCATCGCGTACGGAACGCTGCATCTGCCGGATACGAACGGCACGGTGAAAGTATTCGCGCCGCGTGATTATCTTGGTCCGCTGATCTATATTGATAATCCGGACGGCGACATCTGGTGGAGGCTTCATCTTGTGAGAGACAGGCCGAACATCACGGCAAGGATAGGGAAGAACCTGATCACCGTCGTCGAGCGGAAGCCTGTGCCTGCGCCGATGCAGGATCAGCGCAGTGATGCGAAGTGAGGACGCGCGCGATGCCGGTTTTCCCAGACACGCCAAAGACGCTTCTCGGCGAGCTTGCCCTCAAGGGCGCGCTCGACGAGGAGAAGTGGCGCCGGTTCGACGAGCTGTATCGTCCGGTGGTGCGTGAGTTCCTTGTGCAGCGCTTTCCGTCGCTTGCGGAGAGCGTCGAGGACCTGGCGCAGGACACGATGATCCGCCTTGTCGCCACGCTGCGCGAAGGGCGCTACGACGTGGCGCGCTCGCGTTTCCGCACGTATCTCGGCGTGGTGGCGTTCAATCTCGCTGTGAACGCGCTGCGACGCGATGCGCGGTATGCGGCGCTGCCGCTTGAGACGGTTGATTGGGCGGCGGAACGTCCTGTGCCAAGCGCCGCGTGCGAGGTGATCGACAGGCAGTGGCGCGAGGCGTGCTACCGGGCGGCGAGGCGTCATGTGCTGCATCACATGCCGCTGCCGCCTCGCTATGCGGATGTGTGGAGGGCGCTTGAGAAGGGCGAAGGCGCAGAGTCGATTGCTGCGCGACTTGGGGTGAGCGCCGCCTTTGTGCGCCAGGTCAAGCACCGCGTCACGAAGCTCATCGCCGCAGTCGTCGAGACCTACGGCGACTAGTTTTGGTCGTGGCCCGTGGTTCGTGGTTCGTGTTTCGTGGTAGTGGAAACAAGTTGCAATTGCTTCAGAAATTTGTATTGGTGGC
>JAFUDL010000428.1 GCA_017459225.1 Kiritimatiellia bacterium | reverse complement strand
TCCCGTTTCTCCATATTCCGAGGGCGTGGTCACCAAGACTGGTTCTGGCGTTCTCGGCCTTGCGCGCCTGCCGAGCTCCGGCGAACTGCGCATTGCCGAAGGCACGCTCGCGCTCACGGGCGGCAAGGTGGACGCCTCGCGCGACCTGGTGCACCGCTGGAGCTTCAACGGCTCTATGGCCGACTCCGTGAGTGGCATGTATGCCGAGCTCTACAAGGGCGTCGGCGCAATGGTGAACGGCTCTGAGGCTCCGCCCGTCGCCACCGGCAATGTGCCCGTCTACACCGAAGACGGCAAGGCCGTGCTGCTCGCTGGCGGCGCTGACGCCGACATGGTGGGCCTTGGTGCGGACATTCTTCCCGCGTCAGGCTCCGTCACGATAGAAATCTGGAGCACACTCGTCAAGCACACCACATGGGAGAAGATGCTCGCCATCGGCTCCAGCCAGCAGAACGGCATACTCTTCACATTCTCCAAGGGCTCTGACGGCAACAAGACGGCCACCAATCTGCTTGGCGGCGGTGGCACAGGAGGCGACATGAGCGGCACGGGGTACTTCAACGACGGCGTGCCGTACTACACGGCCCTCGTGTTTCAGACTGCTCCCGACGGCAGCACGCTGCTGAACGTCTACACCCGCAATGCCGCCACAGGCGAGCGCCTGGGATCGTATGCGTTCAAGGGCGCCTGGAAGCTCGAGAATCTCGTGCAGAACGGCGCGTGGCTGGGATGGGGATGGTGGAACGACAAAGTGTCCAACGCATCCTTCGACGAAGTGCGCGTCTGGAAGACGGCGCTTAGCGAGACGGACGCCGACAGGCACGTGGCGCTTGGGCCTGACGCCCTGCCGGCCGGGGAGCCGGAGGTCGCGGATGGAAACGTCTATCCTGCCGAAGTCTCCGGTACCGACTATCTGACGCATCGCTGGTCGTTCAACGGCACGCTGTTTGATCAGGTCACAGGCAGAACGGCCCAGCTTGTCGGCGATGGAAGCAAATTCGTTTCCGCCAACAACGCCGTGGACTGCGCTGCTGGCGGAAACAACAAGAACTACATCAATCTGGGCACAGAGGTGCTTCCGCGCACGGGGCCCGTCACGATAGAGATGTGGTGCACGCTTCTCGAACCGAAAAACTGGTGCAAGGCGCTCGTCATCGGGAACAACGGCGAAGACAGCATCGTCTTCACCTTCAACAAGTCGTCCGCCACTGGACCAACCGCCTTCCGTATCGCCAATGACGGTGCAGGCAACGACAACAGGGAGGGCACCGGCATGTGCCCGGTTGGCGAAGAGTGCTACATCACGATCACGATGACGCCGTCGGCGAGTGGCACGGACGTCGTGGCGCGCTTGTGGAACGCCGCCTCGCGCGCGCTCATCGGCACGATGGCGTACACTACGTCGTGGACGCCTGCGAGACTCGGGCAGAACAATGCCCGCCTCAACAGTGCGACATTCTGGAACGACCCCGATCCGCATGCGGTGTACAACGAGTTCCGCGTGTGGAACGTGTCGCTCAGCGAAGAGCAGCAGCGTGTCAACGTGTCGCTCGGGCCGGACATCGTGCCCGACATCTCCAGCGCCTCGCCGTCCATGCTCGATGTCGCCGATGGCGCGGTGGTTGACCTCGTTGGGGGCACGGTGGAGCAGTATGGCGTGAAGGGCGCCGGCAAGGTGCAGAACGGCACCCTCGTGGTGACGGGCGTGATCTCGCCCGGCGGCGACGGTGTGGTGGGCACGCTCAAGCTCGATGCAGGCGTGAAGGTGAAGGGCACGATCCTTCTTGACGTGGGCGACCTGATCGAGTGTGCGGGCGAAGCGGATCTGACCGAGGCAACGGTCATGGTGGCGGATACCCAGAACCTGCGCTCGTCGTACACGTTCCTTACCTCCGCCGATGGCGGCGTGAAGGGTCCGGTGAAGGAAGAACTCGTAGGCAAGGGCCGTATGGTCGGCGTGACGCCCACCCGCGCGACGATCCGTGCCGAAAACATCACGATATTCGTGAGATAGCGATTGCGCTAAAATCGCGGTTCACAAGCGGCTGCGTTTTTGCTATACTATTCTGCCTATGGGCGATCTAGAAGAAACTAGCGAGCTGCGCCTCGACTTCACCAAATTGGAGAAGGTGGGGCGTCAGGTGGCGGATACGCGCGCGGCCGGAACGGCCGCGTGCGATCCTGGCGTAATACCCGTGGCCGTGCAGAATGCGGACACACGGGAGGTCATACTCGTCGCGTACACAAATGAGCACGCGATGCGGGAGTCTTTTGCGAAGCGCAAGCTCATCCTGTGGTCTACGAGCCGCAACAAGCTCTGGTTCAAGGGCGAGACGAGCGGCGAGACTTTCGACCTTCTCGAGGCGTACGTGAACTGCGAGCAGAACTCGCTTCTCTACATCGTGCGTCCCTGCAGAGGCGGCATCTGCCACACGAAGAACAAGGCCGGCGCGCCGCGTAACTGCTACTACCGCAGAATCGACCTCGATTCGCTGAAGCTTACGTTCGTGGATCCGTGAAGGGAGCCGTGCTGAAAACTCAATTCATTTGAAAACAAAAGAAGGAAAATTAAAATGAGCATTCTGATTGGATTCCTCTATGTCGTAGAAGTGATCACCTGCCTGCTGCTTGGGCTCGTGGTGATGTTGCAGAAGCCGAAAGAGGGCGGCCTTGGCGGACTCGCCGGCGGAATGGGCGAGGCCGTGTTCGGTGCGGATGCCGGAAATGTGTTGATCAAGGTCACTGTGTGGCTGGGGTCGATCTTTCTCGTGAACACGCTCGTTCTTGCGAGCCTCACTTCGAAGGTCAATTCCAAGTCGCTGATGGCCGGCGAGAAAGCTCCTGCACCAGTGCAGCAGCAGATGCCCGCGCTTCCGCCAGCAGCTCCCGCTCCCGCGCCTGCGGCGACACCTGCAAAGCCTGCATCTGCTCCTGCGGCCGCGCCGGCGAAGCCTGCGACCGCTCCTGCACCGGCTCCTGCCAAGACTCCCGCCGCC
>JAFUDL010000427.1 GCA_017459225.1 Kiritimatiellia bacterium | reverse complement strand
GTGCGCGCACAGGCACGGGGCGCCCGCATGGCGTCTTCCCCTTCTGCGCCACAAGAAGCTCGCGCGCGCCGTTCACGTCGGTCCAGTACAGCGCGAACGGCGCCCGGTGGTCGCGGTAGTTCGGATGGCCATTCGGATTGCGAGTCCACCCCTGCGGAAGGAACGAAAGCACCACGTTCTTTTCGTCCACCGGATACGGATAGGCGGCCACACGGCCCTGCTGGCCGTCGGCATCGACCTTTCGCGCCTTGGCGCGGCGGAGCGGCTCGAGCTGCCACGCGCCCTGGGCCTCCTCGCGCCCCTCGCGCGGGTCGAAGCGCATGAGCTCGCCCGGCTGGAGGGAATGGTGGCCCGTGCAGATACCGAAGAAGAGCGGGCTCCCAGGTACGGCGCGCGCGTGGATGAGCGTGGTGGGGAACCACGAGTTGCCGCCGTAGTAGGCGCGCTGGTTCGTGCCGTCGACATTCATCGAGAAGAGCGGCTGCGGATACATCTGCGAGCGGTCGTTGTACTCCCAGCGAGTGTAGAGGATACGGCCGTCCCATGTGAGGGAGGGATAGTTGTCGTGCACCTGGTCGTAGGTGATGCGGGTGATGTTCGAGCCGTCGGCCTCGCAACGGTAGAGGTTGCTCACCTCGGTCCACCAGCAGTCCACGATCTGCATGCAGCGCGTCGAGTTGAAGAGGATGCGCCCGTCGGGCAGATAGCATCCCTCGTAGTCGGCCACGCCCTTGCCGTCGGTGAGCTGGCGCACCTTGCGCGTGGCGAGGTTCATCTCGTAGAGGTGGAAGTCGTCGCCGCGGTCGCTCGCCTTGAAGGAGTAGAGGATGCACCTGCCGTCGGGGGAGACGTCCACGTCGCGGAAGCAGCCTTCCTTCGTCTCGAGCAGCACGGTCTCCTTCCAGAGTCCCGACGGAGTGTATTCGGCCATGCAGAGGGACGAGCCGATCTTTAGGAACGTGCGCTCGGCATGAGCGTCCGAAACGGCCTCGGTGTAGGCGTAGTGCGAGCCGCCCATCACCCAGTGGCGGCAGTACACCCATCTCTTCGCGAACTTCGCGACGGACGCGAGACGCGCGGTTCGGCGCTTGAGCATCTTCGCGCGCCATGCGCCGTGCGTCATGCCCGCGGGCACGGCGCCTCCTCCCTGTTCAAGCCAGTCGGCCTCCATTTCGTCCGCTGGGGCAAACGCGGTCTCCGCGCCGAAAGCCGACGCGCCGAAAGCCGATGCGGCCGCGAGCGCGGCTGCGAGTATCATTGTCGATGCCTGTTTCATTTGTTTCATTTGCCTTCACTTGATGCTGCACGAACATGACGCCCCATGCCGTCGCCCATATTATAGCATAGGAGAGCGCCTAGTGCCTAGTGCCTGATGCGAATCTAGAACGGGGCGCCCTCGTCGAGCGAGAGGCAGACGGACCACCCGAGCGCGTGCCAGCCGTTCTCTATGCGCGCGAGGATGCGGTTGCGGCCCTTGTTGAGGTGAATCTTGCGGTAGCCTTCGTCCACGCGCCAGCTCTTCAGCTTGTTCGACGAGCCCCATACCGGAACGTCGTTCAGCCAGATGTCGCTCCGGTCGTCAGATCCAACCGCGATCCAGCAGTCACATGCGACGTCGGTGAACACCTCTGCATACGCATACCATATCCCGTACTCCTCGGCGTTGTAAGGAACGAGCTCCGCCTTGCCGTCCACGCGCCAGGTCTCCACAGGCGTGGTGTTGCGCGTCTGCATGAACTCCCACCGGATCGTCTTGCCGTCCTTGCCGACGTACGTGGCATCGAGGTCCACCACCGACTCCGGCGGGAACTTGCGCCGCAGATTGACACGGTTCGGATTCGGAAACGGACCGATCACGTACCAGTCCTGCACGTACATCCACTTCCCCGGAAGGCCGTCCTTCGCCGCGCTCTCGGTGAAGCGTATCACGTTGCCCGGCAGAAGCTCTGGCATGCGCGACTTGAGGGGCGTGAGCTTTTCTGCCACGAATTCCTCGCCGGTGAACTTCCTACCCTCGACTCCAGAGGCGGGCTCGACGTCTTTCTTGCCCTCCACTGCGCCCGCCATGACCCTGGTGAGGTCTTTGGCGCGCTCGCTCTCGCTTTCCGCTGCGGCCGCGCTGATCGCCACCTGGTAGTCCGCGGCAGCCGACATCTGCGCGAGGCGCTCCTGGCGTCTCTCCTCCTGCGCGCGCTCCGCGAAGTCCTTCTCCTGAAGCCACGGTATCTCGCGCTGGCAGCCCGCCGCTACCTCGGACTTCGAGCCATCGTCGGGCTGCACGATCTCCATCGCCTCCTGCATCATCGCGACTGCCGTCTCCACTATGCTGTCCGCCTCGCGCACGATCTCTGCCTGAGCCACCTTCTGCGCGTCAAGCGCCTCCTTCGTGCGGGGGCTCGCCTCGATCGCCTCGCGGTTCGCCTCCATGCGCACGGCCTTCGCGACGTCAGTGATCTGCTGCGCGGCCTCGAAGCTCATCTTGCGCTCAATGGCGGTCTGCGTGGCCTTGATGTCCTTGTACGACTCCGTAATCGCCGTCTCGATCTCGCGGGCGAGCTCGTAGGAGTCGACGATCATCATCGACGCCGCGTCCGTCGTGACGAGCTTGTTCTCTGCGCGGCCCTCCTGGGCAAGCTTCCGCAGCTCGGGCTCATCGCTCTCGAGGACCTTGCGTAGAACGTCGATGCGCGCGCGTATCTCCTCCTGCGTCTTCGCCGCGCGCTCAAGCTTCTTCACCTGCTCGTCGGTGACGCTTTGGCGGCGGATGTCCTCGAGATTCCTGACGGAGGCCCTGCGCTCGGCCACCTTGCGGTCGAGGTCGGCGATGCGGCGCCTTGCATCCTCTGCGGTTCTGATGCTGTTGTCGCGGCGGCGCTGCTCGCGCTCGGCGAGCTTCTTAGCGTTGTTGAACTCGCGGCCAAGGCGGGCCGCCTCGGCACGCGCCGCCTTCGCCTCCGCCGTGGCCTTGCCTGACTCGTCTCGGATCCTGCGCTCCTCCGCAAGGGCCGCGTCGCGCGCCTGCGAGGCAGAGTCGCGGCGCTTCGCAGCTTCGGCGGCCTGCTCCTCCGCGTCGCTACGGTCCTGCTCGGCCTTCTCTAGGCGCTCGCGCTGCTGCGAAAGCGACTTCTCGTGGTTCGCGAGGTCGTTGACGCGGCCGCGCATCTCGCTCATCTTGTAGCCGATCTCCGAGGCCTCCTTCTGGGCCTGGTTCTGCATTGTCGCGACCTCGATCTGGGCGTCACGCGCCATGGCGGCGGCTTCGGCCGTCTTGCGGTAGCCGCCGAACTGCGCCCTCACCTGAATGCGGTCCAGCGCGTTCCCTGCGCGGGCCTGCGCGTCCGCTATCTTGTCGCCCGCGTCCTCGATCAGCTTCGTCGCGGACTCCCTCAGCCACTTCGAGCGAGTCTCGTCCGTAAGGTCCATCCGCTCCTCGGCGAGCATCTTCCCCACCATCTCGATCATCGGGTTCTGCTCGGCCCGCGCGGCGCCCTGCGCCTTCTCCGCCTCGTCGACCATCTTCGAGAGCTCGTCCTTGAGGCCGACGGACGACTTCTCGGCGAACGAGTCGTAGTCCTTCTGCAGCTGCTCCTTCATGAGGTCCATGTTGTGCAGCACGGTCTGCAGCGCATCGAGCTGGCGCAGCAGCTCGTTCACGCGCGCCTGCGAGAGCGCGTCGGCGATCTGCTCGATGCGGTCGGCCGAGAGCTCCGCCGCAGGGTTCGCCTTCGCCTTCTCCTCGAAGACGAGGCTCTTCACAGGCGTGAGCAGAACGATTGCGCCGAACACGATGACGTGCAGGACGAAGGACACGACGTTCCATACGAAGTCGCGGCGACGTCGCCTGCGCTCGCGCGCGCGGATTTCGTCCGAGAAAAGGCGCTCGTTCATTTCCTGGACCCGTCAGCCGTGTGGATGCCCACGACCGTCAGCTTCTCCTGCTGGCAGACGTCGAGAACCTGTACGATCGACCGAAACGGCGCGAACACGTCGCCGTCTATGCGGATGCGCCTGTCGGGCTTCTCCGCGAATGCGGCCTGCAGCGCGCTCCTGAGGCCTGCCGGCCCGACCGGCTTCGAGTTCACGTAGAGGCCGCCCTTCGCGTCGACCGACACCGTGACGAGCTCGGGCGTCGCCTTGACGTCGCGCGCGACGTTCGCCTCCGGAAGCTTCATCGGAATCTCCTTCTCGATCTTCTTCAGCTGGCTGGAGACGAGAAAGAATATCAGCATCAGGAAAATGCAGTCCATCATCGAGGTGAGCTGTATCTCCGGCTTCTCCTCCGCTTCGTATTTGACGGCCATGTTCCGCTCTCCTATCGCAGCCCGGCTACTTGCGCACGAACAGCTGGTTCACGAGATCGGCCACCTCCTCCTCGAGAAGGACGGCGTAGAGGTTGAGCCGGTTCTTGATGATGCCGAAGACGAATATGCATGGCATCGAGACGACGAGGCCCGCGACTGTCGTCACAAGCGCCTTGCCGATGTCGTCAGCGAGAACCGACGCGTCGCCCATCTCGCCCATCGCGGCAACGGTGCCGAACGCGCCGAGGAGGCCGACCACCGTGCCGAAGAGCCCGAGGAGCGGGGCGAGGGGGGCGGCGATGGAGAGCATCGCCGCCTTGCGGTTCTCGAGGCGAAGCTCGCGGCCCGCCTTGTCGTCGGC
>JAFUDL010000426.1 GCA_017459225.1 Kiritimatiellia bacterium | reverse complement strand
CGCTTTGCGTTCAACAGCCAACATCCTTTGTCCTCTGTCTTTTGTCCTTTGTCCTTGATGTGGCAAGGCCGCCTCGGCCTTGCAGCAAGGGCGAGGGCGCCCTTGCCACATCGGGTTTTGCGACTCGTGATTATGATTGTTCACAAATCGCAATTGGCACAACTGTTCACAAATCGCAAATAGCAATTGCCGGGGGCCGACCTCTGTGTCAGGGGAGGAGTGTTGCCAATGTGAAAGTGTTGCCAATGTGAAAGTGTAGCCAATGCCAATGTTGCCAATGGGCAATTGGGGGATTGTGATTGGAAAATGGATATTGGAGATTTGGCTACTTCTTGGGCGGAGGGATGGTGATGGGGTTCGAGGGGCCACGCTCCTTGTCGGCCTTGACCTGCTCGAAGATTGCGCGCTGGACGTCGTTGGTGGGGGCTGGCGCCCAGCCTTCGCGGCAGGCCTGGCGGTACGACGCAAGGCGTACGGAAGAGACTCCGCGGCGATGGGCTTCGTCGATTATCTTGTTGTTCGGTTCGGGTCCGGGCTGCAGGAGCGGAATCGCATCGAGCTCCTTCATCGTGCTCACGCCCCTCAGGAGGCACGGCAAGTTCATCGAGTTGCCGCCTCCAACCGCCCATGCCGCCGCACGCCACAGCTCCTTGCGAAGACGCGCCGCGAAGACAGGCGCCGCAGGCTCGCCTTCCGCGAGCTTCGCCACGTTCACCGAGGACCATCCCTCCTCGGGCGCCACGAGAATCGCAGGAAGACTCGGCGAATCCACCACCACAACAACTCCGGCCGCGCCGCCAGCCAGCGCTGCGCGCGCCACCGCCTGCGCGTCCGCGGAGGACGCCACCTGCACGGCCTTCCAGGGAAGGACTAGCGAAGTGGTGAAGTCAAAGGCCGTATGCACAAAGACATCCTGTGCGACGCGCGACTGCGCGTTCACGATCTGCAGGACGGGTCCGCCAGCCTCCTTCACGAGAAGTCCGCCCGACGCCACCGCGGGGCGCCTTCTTCTCTGAGGACGCTTCGCCGCACCAGGCGCCGCATCCTGCGCCACCACAACTGCGCACGCCAGGAAGGCAAGCGCCACAAAACCGATCTTACGAACCTTCATTTTCATCTGCCTTTCTATTCTGCTCTTTTCTTTCCCTTGCCCGCTCGGCGCGGGTGTCGGGCGACTTCTCAAGCGTCTGCGGCACTGGCACCGTCTGGGCGCCCATCTCCTTCAGCGCCGCGTTGATCTTCTCGGCGTACTTCTGCGCGCCTTCGAGATCGCCAGCCTTCAGAAGCGCCTTCATCTCAACGAGCGCGCCCGCGTGAACTTCAGCGTTCTCGTTCGCGAGGCGGCAGTGCTCGTCGAGCGCCTGCTGCACGGTGTAGCCCTTCTTGACGAGCTCGGCGAGTTCAACGCGCGTGGCGAGAACGGCGGCCTTGAGCTCGCGGATTTCGGGGGTGTCAGTCTCGAGGATCTTGATCTCGGTGCCCAGCGACTTCGTAAACGCCTCGTTGAGAGTGGGATCATGCGGAAGTGGAGGAATCGCCTGCCCTGGAGGAACCGAGACGACCATCGCGATCATCTGGTCGCTCACATTGTCGAAGACGGGCGGCGGCGAGTGGATTCGCTTGGCCGTGGTGCCATCCGGCAGCTTCACCCGCTCTACGATGTAGCCCGACTTGTTGGTGACCACCGAGAGGACGACTTCGTTGGTGGGCGAGTTGGCCGGTTTTGCATCGGGCGGATTGGCGAGCTGGGGGGCGGGCGAATCGGGGACTTTGGACGAAGTGGGAGCTTTGGGGGCTGTCACCCGCTCCGACTTGGGCGCCTTTGGCTTCGCGGCGGGATCCTTCACCTGCTCTGCCGGCGCACGGAAGAAGAAGAACCATACAATGCCGCCGATGGCGAGGAGTGCAAGGAGAAGTATGAGCAGTTTCGAAGTTTGAGAGGCTGTGGAAGCTGGAGAGGTTTGAGTAGTGTGGGAGGGGCGGGAGGTTTTTGGGGGGCGGGAGGCTCCCTTCTGCCCGCCTTCCTTGATTGAAAGCGGCGTGATGCCGCGCGCACGACATGCGGCCATGCACGCTGCACGATCGGCGGCCTCGATCGCAAGAGTCGCAATCGAGCCGTCGTCTGCACGATGTGTCACTGTGTACGTCGTCATTTCAAGTGCGCTCCTTGGAATAGTTTAGAGTTCGAAGTTTAAAGTTTAATGTTCAGAGTTCAGTGTTCAGTGGGAGGCCTGTGTCCTTGATTCTTTGCTCCAATAGTCAATGCGCTGAAAGATATTATAGCATATTCTGCTGCTAAGTGACTAGTGCCCGGCAAGCGCGAAGATGGCCATGAAGAAGGCGATGTACACGAAGCCCACGATCCCTCCGGTGATGCAGATCATCACGGGCTCGATCAGCACGCTGAAGCGCTTCACCGCCACCGCGAGCATCTTCTCGTGGAAGCGCGCCGTCTCGCCGAACGTCTCCGCAAGTGCGCCCGTCACCTCTCCCACCGCCGCCATCCTCGCGAGCATCGGCATGAACTCCCTCGCCGAGGCGAGCGAAGCGGCTAGCGGCGCGCCGCGCGTCACCTCGTCGTGCGCAGCCTCCACGCGTCGTCGAAGACGGCGGTTCGCGAGCAGCCGCGCGGCCACGCCAAGAGAGTCCAGGAGAGACACTCCGCTTTCGCACATCGTCTGCATCGCGCGCGCGAAAACGGCAGTGCCCGAAAGGCGCAGGATGTTGCCCGCCACAGGAAGGCGCAGCAGAAGAGCATCTTCGATCTCGCGCCCTCGGCGCGTGGCGCGGAGAGCAAGCCATGCGCCCACCGAAACCACAAGTCCCACAAGGATCGAGCCGCCGTGCTTCATCGTCCAGTCCGCAGCCTCCACTAGCCACCGCGTCATCTCCGGCAGCTCTTCTCCGCTCGCCTGCAGAAACGCCGCAATCTTCGGAATCACCGCCACCACGAGAAACGTCACCACTCCCGCCGTCATGAGAATAGCGAGAATTGGATACACGAGCGCGTTCGCCACGAGCGACCGGAGCGCGCGGCGCGCCTCCAGCTGCTCCGCCGCGCGCGCGAGCGCAACGTCAAGCTCGCCGCTCTTCTCGCCCACCCCCGCAAGGCGCACCACAAGCTCGCTGAACTTCTGCCCCGCAAGCGCATCGGCAAACGATTCGCCCGCAAGCACCGCATCGTGCACACGCCGCCACGCGCGGGCGGCACGTGGACGCCGCGCCTGCGCGCTCACCGTCTCGAGCGCCGCGAGAAGCGACACTCCGCTTCGCAGCATCGCCGCAGCCTGCCTCAAGCCCATCTCAACGTCGAATCCCGTCATCGGCAGGAGCCACGCCGGATGCCACGCCCCGGGCATTCCTCCCTGCCCCTTCGCATCCTCCACGTCAAGAACGAGATAACCCTCGGCGCGAAGCTGCGCCGCTGCATCCGCCGCGCTCTCCGCCTCGCGCAGAATCTCGCGCCGCGCCCCTTCGGCGTCCTTCACCGTTGCCGAGTAGAAGCTCATTGCGCCACCACCCGCAGTGCCTCGGAGACCGTTGTAACGCCGTCCAGACACTTCGCGCGCGCATCGTCGGCGAGCGTGCGCATTCCCTTTCTCCGCGCCATCGCGAAAAGGTCGCTCGCGTGCGTTCCGGCGGCAATCGCGGCCGCGCACTCTGCGTCCGGCGCGAAGAGCTCGAACACGCCCACCCTTCCGCTGTAGCCGCGTCCCGCGCAGCGAAGGCATCCCTTCGGGCCCCACACCTTGCTTCCCGCAAGCGCCGCGTCGCCAAGCGCCGCCGCCTCGG
>JAFUDL010000425.1 GCA_017459225.1 Kiritimatiellia bacterium | reverse complement strand
CGGCCGAGTGCGCAACGCAATGGTACGCCCAAGCGAGCGGACGCGGCACCGTGGCGGGATTCGCGGCGTACATTCGCGCCGCCATCCGGTATTCGTTGCCGATGGACCACACGGCCTTAGACGAGCGCTTGACCACGCATGGCGTGCCCTGGAATACGCCCTTCTCGAAGGAGTCGTTGATGTATTTGTTCTCGAGAAAAACCTCGGCGTCCGACACTTCGAGCGAACCGCCTGGCATGATGTGCGCGGCGCGGAAAGCGCCATCAGAGGTCACGGCAGTCCAGACGTCTGGCAGACGCATCGCCCAGTCGCCCTGCGGCACGCCCTTTTCCCATTCGGCGGCGGAATGGCCCGTCAGCATCTCCACGTCTCGCGCGAACTCATCGCGCGTGATGGTGCCATGAACGCGATGGTGGCGCCCCGACATCTCGCGACAGCGCATCTTCAGGCGCAGCATCTTCAGGTCGGCGCTTTCGTGGCAGACGTGGCCTATGACGCACGGGCCATGCTCGGGCGCATGGTCGCGCACCACCACGAAGAGAAACGGCCCGCATCCGCACTTCGCCGCCTTGAGGCGCGAATCAGGCAGGGCCGGACCGTAGAATCTGCGAAATCCCTCCTCCGCTTCGCATGGAAAGCGCATCTCGCGCGAGCACACAATCTCCACTTCGCCGGAAATGGCGGCGAGTATCTTCTTCTCGGCGAAACGTGCCCTAGCCCACAGCACGAGAATATGCAGTTCCGCGCGATCGGATCCCTGCGATATGCTTTCGTTTCCCATCGCCGAAGATTATAGCACAATTTCCCTTCCCGAGCACATGCTTCTGCGCTCGGCCTCAACAAGCGCCACGGCGTCACGAGCGTCCTCGAGGGTTATCGGCATGGACTCTCGCCGGCCGAGCGCCCAAGCGGCGAACGCCTTTATCTCGGCCTCGTACGGGGAAATCGAGTAGTCGATCTTCGGGGTGAACGGCCTGCCCTTGAAGGGATACACCTGAAGCGGCGCGGAGCGTTTGGCGTCCATCACGATGGTGGCCTTTTCGAGCTCCACGAAGGAGCGCGCCTCGAACGAGAAGGACGGCGCCGCGGCCCAGCTGGCCGAACTTGAGACGACGCAGTTGTCGTAGCCGTAGAGCGTCGTGGCGCGGTCGGTAACGCCGTCCGGGCGCACATGACGGCGCACGACGACGGACCTCGGCCGACCGAATGTCCAGTTGATGAAGTCGGCGTCGTGGATGTGCAGGTCGAGCATAACGCCGCCGGACGACCCTTCGTCCAGGAACCAGCTCTTCCCTCCTCCCCATCCAGGCAGCATCGACGCGCGGTCGAACGACGCGCCCACCACCTTTCCGTACTTTCCCGACGCCACCACGTCGTGCAGGTACTTCACCGCCGGCGCAAAGCGCAGGCACTGCGCGATCATGAGCTTTCCCTTTGACTTCGCGGCGGCGGCGATCATGGCATCGCACGACTTAACGTCGAGCGCCATCGGTTTTTCGCACAGCACATGGCATCCTGCGGCAAGCGCCTTCTTGACGAGCGCAGGGTGGAGAGGCGTGGGAAGCGTAAGGTCCGCCACGTCGAATCCGCCGCGCTCGAGAAGCTCGTCGAAGCTCTCGACCACGGCAACGCCGCTGAAGTCGGTGGTGAGGTCTGCGTCCTTGCCGTTCCCCGCCACCTTCCGCGACAGCTGGCTCAAGTTGGAGTCGCATATCGCAGTCACCTCGGCGCGAGGCGTCTTCTTCCATGCGCCATAGTGCGTGCGGCCCATGAAGCCGAAGCCGACGATTGCCACTTTGAGCGTTTTCATGATGCGCCTTTCAACCTTCGGGGAAAAGCTGGTCCAGAATCTGCTCGGCCGTCGTCTGTGCGCCCTTCTTGGCGTTGCAGTCGCGGCAGCAGGGAACGCAGTTGCCGCGCGTTGAGCGCCCGCCGCGCGCCACGGGAACGACGTGGTCGAGAGTGAGATTGGCCGCGCCCACGTTGCGGTGGCAGTAGTGGCATACGCCCTTGGCCACAAGGGCGCGCCACCAGTCCGTCCTCCGAAGAAGGCGCGCCTTCTCCCGCTCGCGCTTCACGTGCGCGGGATCGGCGTTTATGTCTATCCAGGAATCCACTCTGCCAACCTCCTGCGCGCATCAGGTCATTCGTGGCGAGGGTGCACGCTGCCGTCGTTCGGCACGCTCTGCACCGCCATCAGAAGATCGTGGCTCTCGCCGGGCTTGAGGGTGTACGCCACGTCGCGCGGCGTGGAGCAGGGCTCGACGCACACGAACTTCCTCCAGCCATCTTCGCCGAACGCCTCCACGTTCGCGGCGCTCTCCTCGCCCGGGTTCCACACCACGAGGCGGCGGTTGCCGCGCGAAACGACGGCTATGGCGCGGTTGAGGCCGTGGTCCATCAGCACGTACTCGTATTTGGTCACGTCGAAGATCTTGCTTCCGCTTCCGTGCACCTCGCAGGCGCCCGTCCACACGCGGCCGGTCTTCTCGGGCTCGTTCGTGTCGGTGAACTGGCAGCCGTCCACGCCAAGCACCTCGGTGCGGTCGCGGTCGCGCACGAGGAAGTACGGATGGAAGCCCTCGGTGACGTCGAAGTCGTCCTTGCCAGTGTTCTTGGCGTGCAGGGCCAGTGTGAGCTTCATCGACACGGAGACCTTCAGCTCGAGCTCGAAGTCATGAGGCCACACGGCGCGCGTGGCATCGTCGCTCGCGCACGCAAGCGTCAGCTCCGTGAGGTCCTCTGAATATTCCGAACCCTTCACGCGCCAGCGCGCGTAGCGGGCGAGTCCGTGCTTTGGCGCGCCTTCAGGCCCCGTAGCCGCAAACCATGGCCAGCATACAGGTATGCCGCCGTGTATCTCCACGCCTGCAGGCGAATCGTCGTACTTGTGCGGCATGTACAAGACCGGCATGTTGCCCGTTGGACGGTACGAGATCGTCTGCGCGCCGAAGAGCGATATCTCCACCATGCCATACTGGTTCGCGAGCACAGCGATTGGAGCGTCGTGGCGAGACGGACGAAACACTTG
>JAFUDL010000424.1 GCA_017459225.1 Kiritimatiellia bacterium | reverse complement strand
TGTGCCCTGGGAAGTGCCCGCGGCCTGCGCTCTGGTCGAGCAGCACGGCGAGGGCGCGCACGCCGTCGGGGCCCTGGCCTGCAACGATCATGTAGTATTTCTCTGGCACGTTCACCGATGTGCCGGGCAGGCTTTCGCGCGAAGACTGCGAAGTGCTGGCGAGCGAGCCCACAATCACCCACATCTCGCCGTACTTCTGGGTCCAGAGATCCGAGATGCGCTGCTCCATCTCGCGCCACGGGCCGCGGTTGAGCGAAGGTCGCTGCGGGGCTACGTTCGTCATGAGGAACGTCTTCTTCTGCACATCGGGCCCGAAGCGCGTGACTATGGCGCGGTTGGGCACCATGTGGCCGCGGTCGTATGGGGTGTTGCGGTAGTCGCCGGGGATTGGCGAGGTGGCAACGGAGCGGTCCTTCTGGAAAGCGGGGCGCTTGCCGTATTCGAAGCGTGCCTCCTTGGGGACGTGGTATGCGGCCCAGACTGGGCGGCGGAGGGAGGGGGACCAGCCGATGAGAAAGTCGCCGCGGTCGAGGGTGACGAGGTCGGAGGGGGCGGGAGCGCCGGTGCGCACTGGGGCGCCGGCGAATAGAACCTGTCCGCTGGGAGCGGGCTCGTCGAACTCGTACACGCAGTCGTGTCCTGTCCAGCCAAGACCGTCCGTGATGAACGCCGTGCGGTCTCCGAGGTACTCAAGCGGCATTGTCAAGAACGAACGGTGCTCGGCTAGCCATTCGGGCGAGTGGCGAACGTACGCGACGCCGAACACGCACAGCGCCACGAATGCCGCGACGATGGTTGCCACTGAGGCGAGGACGATGCGGCGCGCCAGGGAGCGCGGCGCCTTGGATTTCCTCTTCTTCGACTTCTGCTGGTTGCTGCGATGGGTCTTTGACATTGCTAGTTCTCTTGTTGTGAGCGGAGGATGTAGTCGTATAGGTGGACGAGCGCCGTGTTGAATTCGCCAAATGTGAATGCGCTTGGCGTGATTTCGGCGTGGGGGTCAGGAATGAGCGACACCCGAGCCCTCGACAGGCGCGCGGGGAAGCATGCGAGCGTTGCCTCGTCAGGCAGCACCACGGCCGCAGCGCGGCGGAATGCGTTGCGCTCCATGGCGCGCGCGATTGTGGTGCGTATGCCGCGGCGCAGGCCTGGCGCGGCGAATGGCAGGTGGAATTCCGCCACGTACGGAAGGTGGCGCAACGACGCACCTGTGATCGCCCGCGCCACGATTGCGCCGTCGTTCATGCCGTGCAGCGCGTCATAGTCGCGCCGCGATGCCAGCGCAACGCCGCGCAGGAACATGAGAGTGGCGGTTATCAGGCGGCGGATGGAGGCGCGTGGAGGAGGGTTGCCGCATAGGGGAAACTCGGGAACGGTGAATACGCGTACGGCAGGGTCGAGAGCCGCAGAGAGAAGTGCGCTGGTGCTCGGCACGAGCAGATCCACCGCCCGGCCCTGCTCGATGAGGGCGGATGCGGTGTCCTGGATGCGCAGAATCTCCTGGACATCCGCATGGACGCGCGTGGAGGCGACGATCAAGACGGCGGACGGCATGGCTCCGAGAGGTCTATAGATCCCCCAGCTCTATGCGGATTGTTCGTGACTTCATGGCGTCAAGCTGCGCCTGCGTGGACTGCTGCTGCGCGGGTGCGGGCGCTGGCGGCGCCACGAGTATGTGCGCGCCGCACGCCGGGCATTCGACCGTTTGGCCGACAGTGTCGCTGGGCGCCTCGAGCTCCTGAGCGCAGGCGCTGCACACGAAGGAAACAAATGAGATTTCGTCTGCCATTTTCTGCTTGTCCGTCTTGTTGCTTTACGTGCTTTCTTTGCAGAGAGTAGAATACTCCTTTCCCGCGAAAAAATCAAGCATGTTTTCTCGCCCTGTTGCGCATCAAGTTGCGAACGGAGAGGCCTTCTTGACTATCTGCAGGTAGCGAACTGTCTCCAGCACGTCGTCAAGCGCCACCGGGAATGGGGCCGCCGTGCGGATGGTCGCGTAGAGCGCGCGCCAGAACGCTGTGGGGCCTTTGTCGGCATCGGGCGGCAGTGCGCATGGGATGTCCACAATCGGGAAGTTCTCGTGCATGTCGTCGAGCGGTGGCGTACGCACGCTCGAGCGGCGGCGCGGGAAGCGGAATGCGGGGTCTACAACGCGCATTACGCCTTCGGAGGCGCCTGGCATCACGGAGAACGAGCCACGCGTGCCGCGGATCACGAAGGATGGTTCGAATGGCGCAAGCTGGCCGCCGCATATCTCCACGCCGGCCGAGATGTCGGTGCGGGCTTTGAGCACTATGTGGGCGAAGTCCTCTGCGTCGCCCAGCGACACCAGGCGCTTGAGCTCGCTCCATAGTTGCGCGGGGCGCGTGCGCATCAGGGCGAGAGCCTGAAGGACGGCGTCCGTGCCGGAGTGCCACACGCAGCCGCCAAGACAGCGCTTCACGCTCTGCCAGTCGTCGCGGCGCACATAGTCCTGATGGCGCACGCGCACCTCGAAGACGTCTCCGAGGCGGGCGTCCTCCACGAGGCTCTGTGCGAGGCGGAAGTCTGGCGCGAAGAGTCCAGGCGTGTACGCCACCAGCTTGCCGCGCGTTTTGACTGCCGCAGCCTGGAGAATCTTGGCGTCGTCCTGCGAGACGGCGATGGGAGCTTCTACGAGCGTCCACTTGTCGCGCTGTAGAGACGACATCGCCACACTCATGTGCTCGGCCGAGGGAAGGGCCACGTCGACGAGATCGATGTCGGGATCGTCGAGCATGTCTTCCACGCGCCTGTACGTGCGCACGTTGGGGAAATCCTTTTCCACGAGGTCGCGCCGCTCTTTGAGCAGGTCGCAGACCGCAACCACGCTGTAGAGCTCCGGCAGCGCCTTCAGCGCCGGAAGATGTCCGTTGAATACCGCTCGTCCGAGTCCCGCAATGCCAACGCGCAGCGTTGGTCGCCGAGGCTCGTCGATAGGCTGCGTTTCTTCTGCTGCTTCTGCCATTTTAACCCCACTTGGACTTACACAATTGTTTTGATGATTAAAATTTTACATTATTTCCCAAAGATTGTCAACCTCGCAGTTTTCACATTTCGCTTTCTGTTCGTGGGCCTTGCCGGTCTTTGGCGACCTTGGGGACTCCGGCGAGTTCCGCCTCTGCCGCTTTGCCGCTTCGATGACGAAATGTGGTATAATATTTCGCGAAAGGACAAACAGCCGATGCGCATACCTTACACAGACTGGTAGAATCCAAAAGGCAAACTTTGAATTGGTATTTGACGTGATGGAGTACACATGAAAAAATTGACATTGACTGCGGCCGTGGTCGTTGCAGCGGCGTTTGCGCACGGCGCGACCGTGTGCGGCACGGGCCGTGAGATGCCGAAGGCATACATCCCCGCGATGCTCTCCAACGGGAGCCTCTGCATGACGGCCGACCATCTGGGCGGCGTGCCGTTTCCCTCGCAGCGGACGAAAAGCTGCCGTTTCTCGACCGGCATCTTCATCGCCGGGCGGCGGCTTCTCTACAATCTTTACTGGCACGGCAGCTACCGGCTCACGCTCGCAGTCGACGGCAAGCCGCTCGAAAATCCCGACCGCTGGTCCCAGACGCTCGACCCCGTCGCGGCAAAGTCGATCGTCACGAACATGTTTGGCGACGTTACGCGCGTGGTCGAAACGTTCGTGGCGCAGGGCTGCGACGTGATCGCAATCCGCCAGACGTTCCCCGGAACGGACACGGCCCGCCTCACCGTCGGACTCGACTACACTCCGCACAGGGACGCGGAGGGGCGCATCGTCGTCGGGCCGTGGGAGGACGTGCCCGGCGGACGCGCGTATTCCTTTACGGCCTACGGCAAAAACATCGACAAAACGCGCGTCACGATCCGCCATGCGCGGGAAGAAGGCGCGTTCGTGACGTTCATCTCGTACACGGGGCTGGACGGCAAGCCTTACGCGGGGACGTACGCCGACCTCGCCGGCCGCCACGAATCTGCATGGCGAAAGTACTATTCCGC
>JAFUDL010000423.1 GCA_017459225.1 Kiritimatiellia bacterium | reverse complement strand
CTTGAGCATCTTTGCGTTCCAGATGCATGCTGCCTGGCTGGCGCCGCGCGTGGCGTAGTTGAACGAGAAGCGGTACACGCCGGCCGGCGTAGCGCCGAAGTTCTGGCGGATGAGCGCGTCGATGCCGTTCACCTCGCGCTGGCCGTAGAAGGAATATCTGCCGCCGTTGGTCTGGTTGGCCGCTAGCCATGTACCGTTCGCCTCGGAAATGCCGCAGCCATAGCCCTGGTGCACGGTGTCGGACGTGTAGTAGTCCCAGTACGGAATCGCGAAGCCGCCGTTCGGATAGGCGTAGCTCCACGAAGGAGCCTGTGACTGGATGGTGCCGGCCGACATGCCGGGGAGGTCGAAGTCGCCGTTGATCACCATCTCGGTGCGGTTGGGATCGAGGGCGACGACGAGAGTGACTGCGGTCTCGCTGACGTTGAGCGTGCGCACGAGGCCGTCAGTCACGGGCGCGTCGAGGGAAAGCGTGGCGCCGGAGGCCAGCGAGATCGCGTCCGCAGAGAAGAGCGTGAAAACGCCGGGCGCGTTGCCATAGGTGGCGATCGTGTTTGCGCCCTGGAAGGTGAGCGTGCCGGGCACCTGCACTGTGGGCATGTTTCCGTTCCACGTCAGGTTCGCGCCTGAGAGCGAGGCATTTGCGCCGTCCTGATTCCACTGGATAACGGCACCTTTGTCGGATGCGACCAAGGCATCCGTCAATTCGGGGTAGCGCGCGTCGCCGATTGCGGCGTCGAGACGGCGCACGGAGAAACCTTCGAAGATGTTGGACTTGTCGGCGCTGACGCCAGGCTGGCGGATGCGGAACGTGTAGTCGCCTGCGGACAGGCTGATGTTCTTCGAGAACGTCTGCATCCCAGTGCCGGAAGTCTGAACCGTCGCAACGGCGAACGTGCTTCCGTCGGCGTTGGCGAATTCCACGTACGTTGGCAGGTTGCCGTTGCTTGGACGCGTCGCATACAAGAACTCCACGCGGTAGATGCCATCCGGCATCTGGCCGATGTGCTGCTCGACGATGGCCGATATGCTTGCGCCTGAGGTCTTCGACGACTGCACGAAGAGTCCGTATGATCCTATCTGCGCTGCGGTCATCGCAGTCCAAGTGCTGCTGGGCACGCAGAGACCTGCGGAGGACTGCGTTCTCGTGGTGCCTTCGAGATTGTAGAACTCCCAGTTCGCACACTGGAAATTTGGGGCGTATGAATACGCGCCCCACGTGCCTGTTCCGTTGCCAGACGATGGAACCGTAACATCGTCGAACGTGCCGTTCAATATCAGGTTTCCGCCTGCGAAAACCTGCGCCGCGGCAAACGCCGTGGCGACTAGCCATGCTCTTTTAGCAACCATGCCGACCTCACTGTTGTTTATGGAAACGTGGATGGAAAATTCTTGTCGAGTTATTTTATCATTTCCGCGGACATGGTGTCAACATCCCGCAGAGACGCGACAAAATTTCAAAGTAGCAAGCATCTTGTCCCGCATCATTCGAAGCGTGCAGTCGTGACGTTCTGCATCAGCCCGATGGACCGCGCCAATCCGAAAGCAGTCAGATGCCGCGGGCGCTTCTGATCTCGTCCCATGCGGCGTTGATGCGGGCCATCTTCTCGGTTGCCCTATCTATCATCTCCTCAGGGAGTCCCTGCGCACGCAGAAGATCCGGATGGTGCTTCTTCGCGAGGGCGCGGTAGGCGCGGCGCAGCTCGTCGTCGGAAGCGCGCGGACTGCATCCAAGCACTTCGTAAGGATCTGTCTTCGCGGCGGAGGCGCGTGAACGGCCGGCATCGGAACGGCTGCGGGTGCCAACGCGGTTGAAGTACTGCTCGGAGTATAGCGACGGACGGATTCGCAGGTACGTTACGATCATCTCGAGGATGCGGCGCTCCTCGGGGGCAAGGACGCCATCGGCGCACGCGACGTCCCAGAGAATGTCGTACAGCAGCTCGCGCATGGTCAGAGACGGCGTGACGTCCGCAAACGAGTTCGCATAGTCGAATATCGAGTGAGGATCGCTCTTCGCCGCCCTGAAGGCCTTGATGCATATCTCGCGCTTCTCGGGCGTGAGGCCGAGGCGCACGAACGCCTCCTCGCCGGCGGCGATCTCGGTTTCGTCCACATGGCCGTCCGCCTTCGAAAGCTTGGCGAGCATGGCGCCAACTGCCGAAAGGAACACCAGCTCGCGCTCGACCGAAGTGCGGCTCGTCGAGGCGCGCGGCCCTGATGCGGCACCGTGTCCCGCGGACCGGTTTCTCATCCGGTGGCGGGACTCCTCCTCCATTTGCTTCTGCGCCGCGGCCTCGTTCGCCTTCTCCTTGATGTAATCGCCCACGCCGCTGCCGATCGCAGCGCCGATGATTCCGCCCAGCGCGCCGAAACGCGCGCCTAGCATGTAACCTACCACTCCTCCAATCCAGCTCATGTTCCTGTCCCTCGCTCACGCACCTTTGATCCGTCCGGAAATTGCCTGCGCCACGGAGTCGACGTCGAAACGGGCGGCGCGCTCCAGCTCGGCGGCGCTGCCATGGCCTGCGAACTCGTCGGGCCAGCCGAACTTCATGTCCGCCCCGATCGCCTCGCCGAATCCGCCCATAACGCTGCCGTTCTCGAGTGAGGCCACGAACGCGCCAGCTGCGCGATGACGCGCGAGAAGCTCCGCGTCGAAAGGCTTCACGAACCTCGCGTCCACCACGCCCGCCTCGATGCCGCGCTCCTTCAGCGCAGCGGCCACCTTCACCGCCTTCGCCACCTGGTCGCCGAGCGCCCACAGCTGCACCGTCGCGCCCTCGCCCGAGACCGCGCGCGCCTTGCCGTATTCCACCGCCACGCGCGGTCCGGCTGCATCCTGCGCCTTGCCCCTCGGATAGCGCATCGCCCATGGGCCGCCCTTCTTGAGCGCGAGCGAAAGCATCTCCTTCATGTCGTCCTCGTCGCACGGCTGGCAGATCGTCATGTTGGGGAGGCAGCGCAGCATCGCGACGTCGAACATTCCGTGGTGCGTGCGGCCATCCGCGCCAACGCAGCCGGCACGGTCCACGGCGAAGACCACGGGCAGATTCAGGAGGCACACGTCGTGCATCACCTGATCCACCGCGCGCTGCAGGAACGTGGAGTAGATCGCCACGACGGGCTTCATTCCGGCCTTCGCGAGGCCGGCCGCGAACGTGACGAGATACTCCTCGCAGATGCCGCCGTCGAAGAATCGATCCGGAAATTCGCGCGCGAACGCGGCAAGCCCCGTACCGTCGCACATCGCCGCCGTGAGCGCGCAGACCTTCTCGTCGGAACGCGCATGCGCTGCAAGCGCCTCGCCGAAG
>JAFUDL010000422.1 GCA_017459225.1 Kiritimatiellia bacterium | reverse complement strand
CCTGCACAACCGGAATCTTCGCCGCGCACGCGTCAACCCTCGCCTGCTCTTCGGGCGTAAGGCCAGTCGTGCCGATCACATACGCAACGCCTTCCGCCGCGGCCTTCTCCACGCTGGGCGCCACCGCCTCGTGGAACGAGAAGTCCACCACCGCCTCGGTGCCCGTCGGCCAGGCGCGGTCGTAGCCTTCGGCAACGTCGATGCGCGCGGCGATCTCGAGTTCGGGATCTGCCTCGGCCAGACTGACGAGCATTCTGCCCATGCGCCCCGCGGCGCCAAGTATCGCAACCTTCATCGCCAATCTCCTACGCCTGAACAAGACCCAGTTCCGCAAGCGTCTTTCTCATCTGCTCACGCTTCTCCGGCGTCGTCTCGCATAGGGGCAGACGGAACCCGGGACCGATCTTGCCCATCATCGCGAGAGCCTCCTTCACCATCACGGGATTGACGTCGATGAAGAGGTCGCGGAAGAGAGCGTAGTATTTGTGATGCATCGCGCGCGCGGCGGCCATGTCGCCCGCGAGCGCGGTGCGGATGAAGTCGCTCATCTCGCGCGGAACCACGTTGGAGGCCACCGAGATCACGCCCTCCGCGCCAACGCTGACCATCGGCAGCGCGAGGGAGTCGTCGCCCGATAGAACCGTGAAGTCGGGGCAGAGGTGCTTGATCGCGCTAACGCGCTCAACGCTTCCGCCGGCCTCCTTGATGGCGACGATGTTCGGATGCTTCGCGAGACGCGCCACCACGTCGAGCGGGATCTCGCGTCCGCTGCGCCCGGGCACGTTGTAGAGGATCACGGGCAGGCCAAGGTCGGCCACGGTGGAAAAGTGGCGGTAGAGCCCCTCGGCGTTCGGCTTGTTGTAGTAGGGCGTGACCTGCAGCGAGGCGTCCGCCCCGCCTGCCGCGATCGCGGCGCGCGTGAGCGACACCGCCTCGGCCGTGGAGTTGGCGCCCGTGCCCGCGACGATCTTCACGCGGCCCGCGGCGTATTCGATCGTCTTCTCTATCACCTTGTGGTGCTCCTCGTGGGAGAGCGTGGGCGACTCGCCGCTTGTGCCAACGGCGCATATGCCCTCCACGCCTGAAGAGCACTGCCAGTCCACGAACGCGCGCAGCGCGCCGTAGTCAACATTGTCATCCGCATCGAACGGCGTTACCATCGCCGTGATCGTGCCTTTAAGTTTAAGCATTTCAAATCTCCGGTTTGCAATCGGACATATTATATCATATAATGATTTGCCGATGGCAGGTGAAATCATAAAAACAACAGGAACCGTGCTCGCGATACATCCCTGGTCGCGCACAAGCCACGTGGTGGCCTGGCTCACGCCGGACCACGGCGTTGTCTCCACGCTCGTCAAGGGCGCGGTGCGCGCAAAGAGCGCATTCCTAGGCCAGTACGACCTCTTCTACACCTGCGACCTGCTCTACTACGCCCGCGCGAGCGGCGATCTCCACGCCCTGCGCGAAGTGACGCCGCGCGCCATGCGCGAGACGCTGCGCGGACGCTGGCGCGAGACATCTCTCGCCGGCTACGCCGCCTCTCTCGTGCGCGATCTCGCCCCACCCGGCGAGGAGTCAGCAGCCTGGGCCAGCTTCCTCGAGGGATTTCTAGACTCCCTCGCCGACACCTCCTCGCCATCGCCCCTCGCCGCGCGTCTCGTGGAGCTTGAGATGAACGTGCTGCGCCTCGCCGGCCTCGCGCCCGACTTCTCCGCGCTCGACCATTCCGCCGAGTGGACCCCTTTCGCGATCGACCTCGGCCGCTGCGGCCAGGGTTCGCGCACCGTGCGCCTCGCCCCAGCAACCGCAGCCGCCCTTTCAAGCCCATGTGCGCCGTCAACAACGCCATCGGCCCTAGCCAACGCCGTACGCTTTCTTGGACTCTTCCTCGCCTACCACCTCGAGACGCCGCCCGACGTGCGCCGCGCGCTTCTTAAGACCATCAGTCTATCGACTGTCAGTCCTTAGCAGCACTTGCCGGTGGCAAGCGAGTTGTAGCCGATGAACGGCTTGCCGTTCACAATCACCTGGCGCGTCTTCGTGCAGAACGTCGCCTTCATGCCGGTGCGGCTGGCGGCGTTCGCCATGATGAGGGCGATTGCGTGGCCATAGCCGGCATCGACGGATGCGTTGGGGTCCTTGCGGTCGCGCACGCACTTCATCCAGTTGTACATGTGGGCGGAGGTGAGGCTGTCACCGCCGGTGTTCGCGGCGGTCTCGGCGGCCTGGTAGTTCTCGGTGAGCTTGCCCTCAATGCGCTTCTTGCCCTCGACGCCCTCGTTGGACCAGCGGCCGCGGCAGAGGTCGATGGTGCCGTTCGGACCGTGGTACTTCTCCACGTTCCCGCGCGCGCTGTTCGTCTGGCGCGACGAGAACACGGCCTGGAAGCCCTTGTCGTTGAGCTTGGAGGGGCCGTACTCGAGGATGGTGGTGAAAGTGTCGAAGCTCATGCGGCCGTCATTCCAGGCGTACGTGCCGCCCGAAGACACTGAGCTGAGCGGATGGAGAAGGCCCGTGTACCAGCCCACCGTGTCGATCTGATGGCACATCCACTGGCCGGGGATGCCGCTCGAGAACGGCCAGAAGAGGCGGAACTCGAGGTACTTGCGCGGATCGAATGCGTAGCTCGCGGGATCGCGGTCGAGAAGCCAGAGGTTCCAGTCGATGTCCTCCTTCTTGAGTGACGCCACCAGCTTCTCGTCGCGGCGCCAACGGCGGTTCTGGTTCACGTTCCAGCAGAGGTCCACGTATGTGAGCTTGCCGAACTTGCCGCTCTCGAGGTAGGCCTTGGCGGCGTGGTACGCGGGGCCGCTGCGGCGCTGAGAGCCGATCTGAAGAACTGCGCCGGGTGCGAAGCCCGCCTTGCGCTTGGCGTTCACGGCGTCGAGCAGCATGTTGGCGGAGTACATGTCCTCGGCCATCGGCTTTTCGCAGTAGGCGTCCTTGCCGGCGTTGACGGCGTGCGTAGCGTGCTGGGCATGCTGGAAGTCGGCCGTGGAGATGATGACGGCGTCGATGTCCTTCGCCTTCTCGTAGAGCTCAACGTCGCTGCGGTATGCGGCGATCTTATGTTCGAACGCCTTTTCAAGGCCAGGAACGGCGTTCTCCTCAAGGCGCTTCTTCCAGAGGTCGGCAACCGCCACCATGTCGAAGTTGAGCGCCTTCATCTGGCCCTTGAAGCAGGGCAGAAGAGACTGGCGGAAGCGGTCCGAATAGCCCACGCACGCCACGCGCACGGTCTCGTTCGCGCGGTAGTACGCGCCTGCCGCGTTGGCCGGCGCCTTGCCAGCCTTCAGGATTCCGGGCAGCGCGGCCGCGGCCACGCCCAGCCGCATGAATTCACGGCGATTCAACTCGTTTCTCTTCATCGTCATTTTTCCTTTCGGGTTTGTAAAGAAGATACACTAGACCCACCAACCGTCGTCGGCATATATTTTAGCGAATCATGCGCCGGAAATCAACCCAGAACGCATCGCACGCGAGGCGGCTGCATCAATCACAAGTCCGGCGAGGGCGAAGCCGAACACCGCGGTCACCTGCACGAGGCTGCCCTTCCCGCAGTCGCCAGGCGGCTCGTCGGAATAGACGCACTGGAACTTGCGCGGCGGGAAGTCGCCAGACTTCCGAAACTTGGCGCGCAGCGCACGCGCAAGGCCGTCCCCCTGCACCTTCCAGAACTCGGCCTTCCTGACGCGCAGCGGATCGCGCCGCCGTGCCGCGCCCATGGACGAAAACAGCGTCACACTCGGCGAGGACAGCGCGTGGCGTATCAGCATGGCCTTGCTGTCCAGCGAATCGATGGCGTCCACCACGAATTCGCATTCCTCAATCCCGAACGTCGCCGCGGTATCCGCACCGTAGAACTCGCACCTCGCATCCACCTCGATCTGCGGGTTGATAGCCGCAAGGCGCCTCTTCAGCACCTCGGCCTTGAATTCGCCTATCGTCGCAGGCATTGCCACAAGCTGGCGGTTCACGTTGGAAGGCGCCACGCGGTCGGCGTCCACAATCAGCATCTTCCCCACGCCAGTGCGCGCAAGCGCCTCGGCACACCATCCGCCCACGCCGCCAAGTCCGAACACCGCCACCTTCGTCCCGGCGAACGCACGCATCGCCTCGGCGCCCAGAACGGCCTCCGCTCGCTGGAAGAATCCACCATCGCTCTCTCCGGCAACGAATGCGCCGTCTCTGTCTTTCGTCTGCATGGCGCATATTTTACCACAACCCGCCGACCGCGCACAATGGCATTCGCGCATTGACATCGAACGCGGCAAAATAGTAGAATATCCGCCAATTGTGACTACACCATCATATCCGCCTGGACTTCCAGTGAGCGCCCACCGCGACGAGATTCTCGCCGCGCTCGAGCGCAGCTCCGTCGTCGTCGTTTGCGGCGACACTGGTTCGGGCAAGACCACACAGCTCCCGAAGATGGCGCTCGAGCACTGCCTTGCGCGCGGACTGAAGCGCTGCCGCGTCGCCTGCACGCAGCCCCGCCGCCTCGCCGCCGTCACAATGGCCGAACGCGTCGCCGCCGAGATGAAGTGCGAAGTCGGCTCGCTCGTGGGCTACCAGCACCGCTTCGACCGCCGCGTCTCGCGCGACACGTGCATCAAGTTCATGACGGACGGCGTGCTCCTGGCGGAGACGCGCAACGACCCGCTTCTGCGCGCATACGACGTGATAATCGTGGACGAAGCCCACGAGCGCTCGCTCAACGTCGACTTCCTTCTAGGCATCCTCACACGCATCCTGCGCCGCAGACGCGATCTCAGGGTGATAGTCTCCTCCGCCACCCTCGACGTGGCGCGCTTCTCGGACTTCTTCGGCGGCGCCCCCGTCATATCCGTTCCAGGCAGGCTCTTCCCCATCGAAGTCGTATACCGCCCTCCCCGCGAAGACGACGAGCTCGACCTTCCTCGCGACATCACCTCCGCCATCGCCGAACTGCCCGAGAAGGACGACGTGCTCGTGTTCCTTCCCGGCGAACGCGACATCCGCGAGACTGCCGCCGCCCTTGAGCATTCACGCCCCACCGACGACATCATCCCCCTTCTCGCATCCCTTCCCGCCGCCGAACAGCGCCGCGCCTTCCACACCTCCCCGCGCCGCCGCATCATCCTCGCCACGAACGTCGCCGAAACCTCCGTGACGATTCCCGGCATAAGATGCGTGGTCGATTCCGGCCTCGCTCGCATCTCGCGATACGTGCACCGCACGCAGGTGCAGCGCCTGCAGATCGAGCCAGTATCGCAGGCATCCGCACGCCAGCGCGCAGGGCGCTGCGGACGCGTTGGCCCGGGAACGTGCGTACGCCTCTACTCTGAGGAGGACTTCAACTCGCGCGACGAATACACTCCCCCTGAAGTTCTGCGCTCGTCGCTCGCCGGCGTGATACTCACGATGCTCGACCTCAAGCTCGGCGACGTGGAGCGTTTCCCGTTCCTCGACCCTCCGCGCCCCGCAATGATCCACGAGGGCCTGCGCGAGCTGCTCGAGCTTGGCGCTATCGCCCACGCCCCCGCGCCGCGCACCGCTGGCTGGCTTGGCGACGACGAAACGCGCATTGTGCTCACGGATGTAGGCCGCAAGCTCGCGAAGATCCCCGTGGAGCCACGCCTCGCGCGCATGCTGCTCGCCGCATCGGAGAACGCCACCCTCCAGAAGGCAATCCCCCTCGTGGCCGCAATGGCCTGCGACGATCCGCGGCGGCGTCCGGTGGACGAACGCGAAAAGGCCACGCAGGCCCACGCGCCCTTCCGCGTGCCAGGCTCGGACTTTCTCGGCACGCTCAAGCTCTGGGACTGGTGGGACGAGCAGTGCGCCTCGCTCTCACAGTCCAAGCTCCGCGCCCTCGCGAAAAAGACGTACCTCTCATACCCCAAGATGCGCGAGTGGCGAGACCTCGCGCGCCAGCTCACCGACCTCTCGAAACGCCTCGGCCTTTCGTTCGCAGAGGCCCGCACCCGCAAACCCGAAGAAGCCTCGGCTCTTCTCCACCGCGCTCTCCTCTCCGGCCTTCTCGGACGCATCGGGAAATACGACGAGGAGGCCCACGAATACCGCGGCGCGCACGGCCTTCGCTTCGCGATCCATCCGTCGTCCACGCTCAAGAAGGCAACGCCTCCCTGGTTGATGGCGGGCGAGCTCGTGGACACCGCGCGCCTCTTCGCGCGCAACGCGGCGGCCATCGACCCTGAATGGATCGAGCCGGTGGCTGGCGCGCTCTGCCGCCACAGCTACCACTCGCCGGAATGGGAGGCCCAGAGCGGCTTCGTGCGCGCGACGGAGCAGGTTGTGTTGTACGGACTCGTGATCGTGCCGTCGCGCCGCTGCGACTTCAGCCGCGTCAATCTGCCGCTCGCCCGCGAGATCTTCATCCTGCACGCACTAGTGAACGGCGAGTTCACCAATCCTCCGCCGGAAGTGCGGAAGAACAACGCGCTTCTCGACACCATCCGCCGCCGCGCAGAAAAGACGCGCCGTCCCGAACTGTTCAACTCGGAAGGCCTCGCCGCCCACTTCGCCGCCGTCATCCCGCCTCACGTTGCATCGGCGCACGCACTGCGCAAATGGCTCGCCGCGCCCAACGACCCTTCGTTCCCCAAGGCACGGTTCATCCTGAGGAAATGCGACTGGTGGCCTGCGGACGACGTTCAGGCCACGGACTTTCCAGACTCCATCACGATCGGCGGCGTGAAGATGGCGCTCACCTACCGCAACACGCCGGACGACGAATCGCAGGACGGCATCACCTGCACCGTGCGCAAGTCCTCAGCCGCCGCCCTGCGCCTTTGGCGTGCCGACTGGCTCGTCCCGGGCGCCCTCCCCGAGAAGCTCACGTATCTCATCTCGTCGTTGCCCTCCGCCCAGCGGCGCGTGCTCACCCCGATCGACGACACCGTGAGCGGCCTTCTTGTCCACCTGAAGCCCGGCTCCGAGCCGCTTCTCGACGCCGTGCGGCACACCATCTACAGCGAATGGGGCTTCCGCATTCCACCTGACGCCTGGGCAAACCTCAAGCTGCCGCCCCACTTGCAAGTGCGCTTCCGCATCCGCGACGACGCAACGGGACGCGTTCTCGCCTGCTCGCGCAATCTCGAAGAGGCCCTCGCACAGGCCGGCGTCAAGGCGGCACCCTCCTCCACGCTTGCGGCGACACCGAACGACGCCGCCACCACACCAAGTACCTCGTGGACATTCGGCACGATACCGGAGAAGACCACCGACGCGAAGGCGGGATGGACGCTAGAGCACTTCCCCGCGCTGCACGACGACGGCACAGGCGCCTCGCTGCGCCTCTACGCGAACGCCACCGAAGCGGCGGCCGCCCACTCTGCGGGCGTTGCCCGCCTCTTCCTTCTGGCCCTAGGCGAAAGGGTACGCGTCCCGTTCCGACGAAAGTCGCTTCCTCTCGGCGCGCAGCTGTATCTTAAGTCGATCAACTACGAAGACGAACGCGTGGCGCAGGACATCCTCTCAGGCGCAGTCTTCGAGGCTTTTGTGCGCGGCCGCCCCAGCGTGCGCGACGCAGCGACTTTCGAGCGCCGCCTGCGCGAATGCCGCGGCGCATTCAACGAAGCGCAAGCCGAGATCGCGCGCATATTCACGGCATCCTACATCGCGGCGGCGAAGATTGAGGACCGCATCGAAGAGGCTGGAATCAACGAGGAGACGGCGGACTCGATCCGCACGCAGCTCGCATGGCTGCTCTATCCCGGCTTCCCTCGCAGCGTTCCGCTCGCGCGACTTCGCCACTACGAACGCTACCTCAAAGGCGCGGCGCTGCGCGTGGAGCGCGCCCGCACGAACCCCGCAGGCGACAAGGCCAAGGAGGCTCGCTTCGCGCCATACTGGATCCTCTACCGCGACGCAGCGGCAGGCAAGGCGGAAGTCAAGTTCTCCGCGTCAGGGCTTGCGGAAATACGATGGATGCTTGAGGAGTACCGCGTGTCGCTGTTCGCGCAGGAGCTTCACACTCCAGAGCCCATAAGCGACAAGCGCATCGACGCAAAACTCGCCGAAGCGGTCATTGAATGAACCGCTGCGGGATTGGCGGAGGGAGGGGGATTTGAACCCCCGATACGGGGTTTAGCCCGTATGACGATTTAGCAAACCGTTGCCTTCAGCCACTCGGCCATCCCTCCGTGAGGAAAACGGATATATGATATGAAATTTTACGCGGAAATGCAAGCGGGAAATCGAAAAATTTGATAGAATATCCGCAATGGAAATTTCAGCCGCAAAATTCGCCCTTCCGCGCGTGATCGCCTGGGAAGTCACAAGACGCTGCCCGCTGCGCTGCCGCCACTGCCGCGCAGGAGCGGCCGATGTGCCGTATGAACATGAACTATCCACCGCGGAATGCATGAAGGTGCTCGACTCGCTAGCGCCTCTCGCCGCCAAGAAACCAGAACGAATCGGTCCGCCGGAGATGATGATCATCTGGACGGGCGGCGAGCCGATGATGCGCCCAGACATTCTAGATCTCGTCTCCCACGCCACTCGCCTCGGCATCCGCAGCGTGATGGCCCCGTGCGGGCTTCTCGTCACGCCAGAGCGCCTCGCCGCCTTGAAGGACGCCGGCGTGGCGGCATGCTCGTTCTCCATTGACGGACCCGACGCCGCATCTCACGACGCCTTTCGCGGCGTATCAGGCGCTTTCGACAACGTGATGCGCGCCATGCGCGCCGCACGCGAAGTCGGCATGCCCTTCCAGATGAACACAACGGTCTCCACGCTCAACGTGGACCGCCTTGAAGAACTCTACGCGCTCGCCGTCACCCAGGGCGCCGCGAAGCTAGACCTCTTCTTCCTCGTGCCCGTAGGCCGCGGTAAGGCCATCGCCGACTACGCCCTTTCGCCGGACGCCACACGCGCGGTGCTGGACTGGGCCTTCGCAAAGACAGTCGCCGGACCCCTTCCCATCAAGGAGACATGCTGCCCGTCCGCGCCCACCTACTGGGCCGAATGGCGCCACACGCACAACGCGCCACCCTCTCGCCCTCCATGCGGCTGCCTTGGCGGACGTGGCTTCGCGTTTCTATCGCACGTCGGCGACCTGCAGACCTGCGGTTTCATCGACGTTCCCTGCGGAAACGTGCGCGACTTCGGCTGCGACTTCCCCGCCCTGGTTTCCGCCGCCGCAAATCCTCTCGGCGCCACCGGCAACTGCAGATCATAAAAGTTTGAAGAGTTGAAAGTTTGAACGTGTGAAGGTGTACAGGGGCGAAAAGGTGCTATGGCACGACAACACTGCCGGCGAAACCCTCAAAGTCATTGGCAAGAGACGGCGCAAAATATAGCAGAACCACACCTTCAAACGTCTCCGCATCCGCAGGAGAACAAGGAATAACCACCGTCTGGCATGTCGCCTTGTAGATGATCTTCACGGTCTTCTTCGTCTTCGGATCCTTCTTCGTCCTGCCCGTGTCGAACGACATCGTGGCAATTGCCACACCATTCGGCGTAACCTTCAATGCCAATGTCATCTGCGGAGCAAGCCCCATCGCCGCGCCCTCCTCGGACGCGCCCTTAATTGTGAACGTCCTGTACGGTTTTGCCTTGCTCGTGTAGAAAAGATCCTTCCCAAGCGCCTTGTAGTTCGCCCTTCCCCACAGGTTCTGCCATGCCTCAATTGTCGAGCCTTCTTCTTCGGTCATCGTTACGACGCCGCGAACCGGGACATCCGGGACATCCGAGACAACCGAGACGACCGGGTGCGAGGATACGGCAAATTGGAAAGGCCGCGTCACATACTTCGTCACGGTCGTTTTCTCGCTCTTCACCTTGTAGGCGTATTTGGCAACGATGTTGGAACAGATAAACGCATCCTGGTAGGGCGCGATCGCCGAGCGCGCCGTGTAGCTAGCCGCGCTGAACGTCCAGTTAGTGCCAAGCTCCTGGAACTTGCCGCTGATCTTTCCAACAGACGACACTGTAATCGCGGCGAGTCCATTCGTCACCTCCGATTCCCATTCTCCATTTCCCGCGCCCCTAACACTTCCATTGAACGAACCCTTCGCCCATGCGGGCAATCCATCCACCTTCAACGCGAGGCGCTGGCGTACGGTTTTCCCCTTCAGCGTGGCGGTCACGGTGACGAGGTACGTGCCTGCCTTCGTCGTAAAGCCTACAAAGGCGTACTCTCCGCCGCCAAGGTCGACAAGCTTGATTCCCGTCGGCAACCCGCTCGCCGTAATCTTCGCGCCTTCGGTTGCATTGAAAGCGAGCAGATCGCCGTACTTCAATCCCACCGTCCCACTTTCGACCACGCCGCCGGCTTCGTTGAATCCAAGCGACAGCGGCGCGTCGTTCGCGATGACCTTCCACAGAATCTGCGCCGTCTTCGCAACTGTCGTCTTGCCGCTTTTCACGTTCTTCGTGAATGTCACCACATATGTGCCTGGCTTCGTGGGCGTGCCGACGATCGTCTGCCCCGGCTGCTTCAGATATTTGCCCGTCTTCTTCGCATTCTTGTAGGCATATGTATCGGCCGCCGCAAACGTCAGTCCCGTCGGCAAACCCGCAACCTTCGCCACCTTTCCGCCGATGGACGAAACATCGTTCGTAAGGCCCCAGTCGAATGGCACATACGCCATTGTGGTGATGTTCGTGAGGTCCTCTCCGAACCGAGCCGCATCCACCGACTTCGGCGTCACGAGCAGCCTGTACTTCTTCGTCTCGTAGTACGCGCCCTTTTTCTTCTTCGCCGTGATGGTAAAGAGTCCCGCCCTAGTCGTCTTGCCGTAGACAGAATACGCCTCGGCAACAGTCACCGGCTTCTTGCCGGAGGTCGCCGTAATCTTCTTGGACGCGAACTTGAGCCCGGCCGGAAGGCCGGATACAGACCAGCCTGCGCCCACGCCCGTGAGCCATTCCTTCGTGTTGACCGACGTTCCGAGCGCAATTTCGCCGAGATCCTTCACATCCTGTGCAAGAGTTTCGAGCAAGAGCGGCAGAGTCTCCGTCCTGCCGTTGGCGGTGATGACGAGGTACGCCGGTTTCGTGAGGAAGTCTAGCGCGGCCGTAGGCACGCCCTCGATCCACCATTCCACCTTCGCCTTCTTGACCACCTTCCCCTTCTTGTCCTTCACAGCAGCGTTGCACTTGAGCTTCAGCCCGGCGGGCAGGCCATACGCCTTCACCTCGTACGGCGTCTTGCCGTCCGTCGGGACGTCATACCCAAGCACCGCGAGAGGTGCCTTGATGTAATCCCCCGTCGTCGCCGCCACGACATCCCCATACCATACGGCATATAGAGTCACCACGCCGTTGGAAACGGCGGTGAGGTTATTCACCATCTCTCCGTCCGAGAACGCCAGCAGACCCCTCGGCGAAAGCGACCAGCCGCGAAACGGAACGTCGTCCCTCAAAAACTCGTTAAGGCTAAGCGCCTGCGTCTCGTCGTAGAGGAACGCCATCGGCGCCATTTCCCCTTCGCCGCCGTTGGCGTTGAACATCACAGTGTATGGGATCGCCTTCCAATGCGCGTAGTATGTCACGTTGCCAGTTGGCCACGTAGTCTCCGTCACCTCTACGCCGCCGCCCGGTTCCGTGAACCATCCTTCGAACGTGTAGCCCGTGCGCTTCGTCGTTGGCAATGTTCCAAGCACATTGCACGTCCGGCTCGTGGTGCCGCTTCCTCCATTCGCATCAAACTTCACAGTGTGGAGGCGAACGGAGAAGTCCTGGTCGTAGTAGTTCTCGTCATCCCAGATACGCAACGAATACGACGTGGGAGATGCATTCTCAAGAGACACCTCCCATTCGTCTTCATCATAAGAAGACCACCAGCCACCATCACCTGCCGGCAGAATAAACGCGTAGATTCCCTTCGCATCCGTCTTTGTTCGCAGTACCTCACCGCTGCTGTTCGTCGCCGTCACTACGATTCCCGACACAGGCTTCTTTGTAGAGGACGACAAAACCCGCCCGCTGACGATCCCTCCTCTCTCCGGGCCATTGGGATATATGTTGCCGCAAATATCCTCGACGCCAGGGAAAGCATATCCTCCCTCGGAGATCGTTCCAGGCAAGACATACCATGCATCACTATTCCCATCCCAGCCAAAGTTCAGGTGAACGCTGAACAAGCCGTCCAGATATCCATATCCGTCGGCCACGACGTAATGCCCTCCTCCTGACGAGCCACGAAGTCCAACGCCTACTGGAAGTTTCGCGCTCAGGTTGGGGATCAGCACAGAATACAAGTGGGACTTTGTAAAAAGCTTCCATCCGGATTCGTGGTAGAGCGACGCATGCGCATAGCCCCATTCAATGCAAAGATCGACGAAGGAGCCTAAATATCCCCACGTTTCATCCGGAGAGTAGCTCCCGTTGACCGCCAGGCCAACATCATAGGTCAATTTTCCAATGGCCTTTCGCTGGGCAGTCGTCGTCGTGCTGCCCGGAACATAGGGCATGCTGTCCCAGTCATAGACGCCGCCCTTCTGCGTCAAAGCAGTCTGGCGGCCAGACACTGACACCTTGAATGTATGCGGCTCCACGGCCGCCTTGGGGAACTTGTGGTAGCGGAGAATCTGCGCTGCCGCCGTTGCCGCGCACCCGCAGACATAGTGTCCCGGCGTGTAGTAATTGAAGCATGGCCTGCCGGCAACATCAGACTGCCCCCATTTCGTCTTGAGAAGCGGAGCCACGCGCACATCCGAAATCTTCGACCTGCCGGAGCTCTGCAGACGAGACTCCGATGCCGTAAGGCTCGCCCAGCGCGCCGCGGATGACGACATGGACGACTCTCTCGGAGCTGCACCCGACGTCAATCTGGCACCAGATCTGCTCTTCTCCTCCACAGCCTCCATGCGGGCCGCCATGTCGCCGACCAGCAGCAACCACAGCGGATTCCTTGAATCCTCGACAAGATCCGCCTCCGACGAAATGGCGACGACAGGATCGATCTCCGTGTCCGTCGACGTCACGACGAAACCGCCGCCAGTCAGTCTGGCGACGTAGAAGGCCGCGCCGTTCGTAGCAGTGCAAAGGCGCACGGACGATACCGTTCCCGTGACTGGGCACTCCATCTGGTCGTCCTGCGCGATCAATTTGTTGACGGCACGAGCGGCCAGATCGGAAGACACCCGTTCTGCCCAGCCGTAAAAAGCCAGTCCAACGAGCGCCAGAGAGATTGCCGTCTTTCTTGTCGTCATGACGATGATCAGCCCATATGGTATATCCTGCTGTAGAACGGAGCCCAGTAGGAGATGACCTGCGTGGCGCCTGCGCGGAAGATGGCGTCGAGCGACTCGCGGGCGGTGGCGTAGAGATCGCAATAGCCTGCAGCCGCGGCCGCGTGGATCATTGAGTATTCGCCAGAAACATTGTATGCCATGACCGGCAGGAGCGTGCGCTGCGACACTTCGCGGATCATGTCGAGGTAGAAGAGCGCGGGCTTGACCATCAGAGCGTCCGCGCCTTCGGCCTCGTCGAGAACCGACTCGCGCAGCGCGGTGCGTGGATCGCGCGCGCTCGCCTGGTAACCCTGGCGGTCGCCATGTCCAGGAGCGGAGCCTTCGGCGTCGCGGAATGGACCGTACATCTGCGAGGCGAACTTTGTGGAGTAGGAAACGAGAAGAGTCTTAGTGAAACCTTCTTCGTCGAGGGCGTGGCGGATCGCGGGAACCTGTCCGTCCATCATCGCGCTCGGAGCCACACCGTCAGCGCCTGCGCGCGCATGGCTCACCGCCACGCGGGCGAGCATCTCGCAGGCGGCGTCGTTGTCGACGTCGCCGTCGGGATCGCGCGGACCGCAGTGTCCGTGGCTCGTGTACGCGCAAAGGCACACGTCGGTGAATATCACGAGCTCTGGATAGGCAGCGCGCAGAACAGGTATCGCGCGCTGCACCACTCCGTGCGGATCGGCCGCGGACGTGCCGCACTCGTCCTTGCCCTCACCGTGCGCATCAGGCACGCCGAAGAGCAGCACGCTCTTCACGCCCTGGGCGACGACCGGCGCAAGCGCCTTCACGAGCTCGTCCGCCGAATAGCGGAATTGGTCCGGCATCGAGGCGATCGCCTCCCGGCGGCCAGAGCCTGGCGCCACGAAGACGGGCCATATGAATTTCTCGGGACCGGGCGTGGGCATGGCGAACATGTCGCGAATTGCCGCAGTGCGCCTCATTCGGCGCAGTCTCACTTCTGGATATCCGTTCATTTTCTGCATTCTTTCGTTTTCTGCCGCCAAGCGCGGCGGCTGCATCAGTCCCTCACGCCGCCGAAGCGGTCGGCGTCCTTGATCGTAGGCGCGCTTTCGGAGAAGGAATAGTCCTTTCCTGGGAGGATAGCGTTCAGCAAGATGCCCATGATCGCGCCGATGGCGAGGCCGGAAAGCGATATCTTGAGAGAGCCTACAGTAAAGGCCACGGCGCCGGCCTTCGAGAATGTAATGCCGAGAGTGAGCACTAGGATCAGCGCCGCGATGAGCATGTTGCGGCCCTTGCCGAGGTCCACCTGGCTCTCAACGAGGTTCCGCACACCGACTGCGGAGATCATTCCGTAGAGGATGAACGACACGCCGCCGATCGTCGCGCCGGGGATGGTGCCGATGAACGT
>JAFUDL010000421.1 GCA_017459225.1 Kiritimatiellia bacterium | reverse complement strand
CCCTGCAGGTCAACAAGGAACTGCCCAGCCCCCTCTTCGAAGACCATTGACGGAAACGCCGTCGAGCCTGTGTTGTTCACGTTCGTGAGGCCGCGCGTTCCGTCGAACACTAGCGACGCGCCTTCAAACGGCGAAGCTGCTGCAACCCAGTTGACGGCCTCGCTCCAGTTGCCAGTAGCGCCGCGCCCAAGCCACACGTTTCTGCTCGGCATCACCTGCGACCCGTCGATGACAAGACGCACCATTCCTTCGTCCGCAATCGTCTCGAAACGTCCCGTGCAGCCGCTTCCCGCCTCGTCCACGAACGAGAACGCAAAATCCGCGATCTTCGCCGCGTCGTCCGCGCCGTACCCCACGATGTCGTACGTTCCGTTCGGAATCGCTGCCTTCATAACCACGCGCACAGGCGTCCCCTGCGGCATGTCAAGGTCGCAGTCCCTGAGATCGAGGAACGGCACGATGCATGCGCTCCCGCCGCCCGCTATGACTTCAATCGCCGATCCAGCGTCGCCGGAAATCCCGTTCGGCCTTATCGAGGTCACCGTCTCGCCGTCGCCGAACAGGACCTTCGTGCCTGCGCCAAGCGAAACCGACGGCATCTCCCCAAGCGCCCCCGCGAACTGGATCAAGCTCCCCTCGCCGCTAGCGGTGAAGACGCTTGTGGACGATCTGCTCATCACCTTGATCGTGCCGCCCTCCACGCGCGTGGGGCCTGTGTACGTCTGCTCCAACGACATCAACAGCGTTCCGGGACCAGTCTTCGTTATTCCACCGTCACCGGAAATGAACGCCGTTCCATCAGTGAGGGAGATCGTGCGTGCGGTCACGCCGTCTGCAGCGTCAAGCGTGCAGAACGTCACGCCGCCATCTCTCAGGACGATCTCGACCTCACGATACCTCTGTACCACGCCAGAGCTCACATCTCCTCCGCACGGCGCAACCGTGGTGCCGTCGAACGCCAGCTTGCCCCAACATCCGGAGTCCGAGGCTGAGCCATTGTACGGCGCATAGAGACACGGCCCCGTGATCTCCAGCCTGTTCACGGTGAAGTTGAGCGTGGAGAGCGTGCGCATGTGCATCTGCGGCACTCGAAGAACGCCGTCGCCCGCGATGTCGTACACGTCGTTTCCAAGTCGCGCCCCGGTGCCGTTCAGCACGTATCCCACCGTCAGCGTGTCGTCGCACACGAGCGCGCCGTTCACAGTGAAGCCAGTCACGTTGTTGGTCACTGTGACGTATGGAATCGTCTGGGCATGCACAGTCAGGCCGGACGGAATCACGAGGTCTGGCGTGATCTCAAACGTCTGCGCCTCGAGCGTGGCCACTCCACTCGCAGAAAGCTCGCCGTCACATCTTGCCAGAGCGGTCATGACGCTCGCGCCGTCGGCAAAACGCGCCGTCGCGCCGTTGTCCACACTGAACGAGCCCAGCGCCCCCGCCGCGCCTGCCACTTCAAGCGCGCCGCTCTCCACGCGCACGGACCCGAGGGCGTTCTGCTCGCCGCCCAGAACGAGCGTTCCCGCGCCACGCTTCACGAGCCCTCCCTGCGGTTCGAGACGCGGCGCTATCACGGCCGTGCGCCCCGCAGGCACCGCGATATCTCCCTCGCCAAGCGTGATCGCAGCCCCAGCCGCGCCGGAAAGAATGGACGCGCTTTCCGCGAAGCCGAGCGACGCCACCTGCACCGTCTCGCCGAGCGTCACCTCCGACCCCGTATCGGTCGCGAACCTTGCCACGGACCCGTCAACCCACGCCGCGCCGCTCCAACCGTCCGCATCTGCCCACGTTCCAGCGCCGCCCTTCCACACGCTCGCGCCCGCGCCGTAGAGCATGAGGCGGTTCCCTGCCGCTTCAACCGTGGCGCCGGCCGGCAGCCCCGTCACTGATATGCGGCCCGCGTCGAATCCTGTCAAGTCCTCGATCAGCACGCTTGTGCCGGAATAGCTCTCCGGCGCGGCCAGGGCGATCGTCAGCGCGCCTTGCTGGACGCATGTAGACGCGGCAAAAGTTCCCGCCGCCCCGCCCGTCACGTCAAGAACGAGCACCGCACCGTCGGCAAACGTGAGCGTGCCGCCCACAGTCACGCGAGCTCGGCCCGGGGCGAACTCGGCACCGGAAGCAACCGTCACGCCGCCTGCGATTGTGCGTGTTCCTTCAAACGCAAGCGTGCCCGCCTCCACACTCACCGGCCCGGTGCACGGAAGATCCGCCTTCAATGTGAGCGTGCCCGCGCCGCGCTTCACGAGGCCGCCATCGCCGGAGGGCGAGAAGTTGCATCCAACGTTGTGGCCGTCGGTGTCGAAGACAAGTCCGCCCGCGCCAACGGCAATCGTCTCGCGCTGGCGGCATGGACGCGCAAGGAAGAAATCATCGGCGTCCGCCAATGGCTTGAAAGTTGTGCCGTTGAAGAGAATGTCGCGGTCGGTCAGGGGGAACGTGTGGAACTTGCCGAGCAGGGCGGTGCCGCCGTTGAAGCGCAGCACCGCGGCGCCCTCGCCGTAATTCTGCCCGCATTTAACGGAGCCCACGATGAGCGAGCCAGAGGTGAAAGTGCCGCCGTCCATCACAAGCTCGCCGTAGCTCTCGCATGGGTCGTCGCCTATTGAGTCCCACCTGCGGCCCATTATCGTGTTCGACGTGGTGAGCGCGCCGGCAACCATGTGCACGATTCCGGTCACGCCCACTTCGGGACGAGAACCTATGCAGAACGCAGGAAGCGTCTCGTCGTCAATCAGCACCTCAAGCTCGCCGCCGAGAATCGTCAGTCTGTTGCAGGTGCCCGAATCCGCAGCGCCCACGTATGAGGACATTGTTGTGCCTGCGAAGCGCAGCTTGCCGCAGTTCTCGCCAAGAACCACATGGCCTCCACTGTACACCCAGAATCGAGCGCCCTCTCCGCTCACCGCGGCGCCGTTGTCATAGACGAGAGTTGAGCCGGCGACCGTGCGGAGCTGATTCGAGTTCATCAGCACCGTGCCGTTAAGCAGCACGTTGGTGCCGGCGGAGTTGGCGATGTTGCCCGAGACGATCGTACCGCCGCCAAGGCCGAACGTAGTGTCTGCGGAGTAGTTCACTCTCGCCACTCCCTCGGCAGGCTGGGAATAGACCACTCCTCCGCCCTGCAGAGTGAAAGTGGTGCCGTCAGCCGACGACGCGTTCGAGAAGGCAACCATGCCACCGCCCGTCTTGACAAGCGTCCTCGTCGAAGGTACATACTCCGGCTCGATGGCAACCTCCGCGTCCGCGCGAAGAACGTTGTCTTCAGCGAGGTTCGTAAGCGTGCGCGATCCTGCAATCGTATAGGGCCCAAGGAACGAGAGGCT
>JAFUDL010000043.1 GCA_017459225.1 Kiritimatiellia bacterium | reverse complement strand
CGGCTCGAGGAAGAACTCCACGAAGTCCTGCGCCTTCGAACCCTGCACGCACAGCTTGCGCCTGCCGTGCTTCACCTTCTCGTACAGCGCGCAGTTGAATCCATCGCCCTCTGCCGCGGCCAGCGCGTACTGCACCTTGCGCGGACGATAGCATCCCCCGGCGATGAGCCCCAGGAACTTCTCCTGTTGCCCTTCGTCGAGTTCAAAAGTATAGCATGTCTTCTGCTCTGGCATCTTGTTCGTCGCGCTCGGCGCGTCCTCCCGGCCGCCACTCCGGCACCTTCGGGACACAGTGTTTGAATTATATCAAATCACGCGCCGCCGGGCAAGACGAGAGGCGCGAATTTTGTCAAATGACGGTAAGCGCGACTGGGCGATGGAGTCCGCCGAGAGCCGAAACCTGCTTGAAGACGCCAGTGTCGGCGTCATAGCGCATGACAAGCACTTCTCCCGAACGTTCGCACGCGACCAGCGCCGTCGTGGGCGAGACGAAGATGAAGTCGCGCGGCCAGTTGCCCGACAGGAGCGTGCGCGCCTTGAAGCGCAGCGTCCCCGTCGTTTCGTCGTAGTCGAAGACGGCAAGCGAGTTCTCGCCCCGGTTCGAAACCACCACGCGCCCCATCTCCGGCGAAAAGCGTATCGCGGCGGCGATCGAGAGACCGGCGCTTGGCTCGGCAGTGGACGCCGAACAGAGCTGCGTGAAGCCGGAATGCGCGTTCCATTCGAGGGACGCCACCACATTGCCAAGTTCGCTGACGAGGAAGGCAAGGCGTCCGTTTGGATGAAAGAGCAGATGACGCGGACCCGCACCTGCGGGACGCGTGCGGAATATGCGTCCGCTCGGATATTCGACAATTTCGTCCAGCCCCAGATCCACCACGCATGCGCCCCTGCCGTCGGGCGTTGGCACGGCCTGATGGCAGTGCGCCGAGTTCTGGCGCGGCAGGTTTGGCCCTGACCCCTCGTGCTGGCGGCGCACGACGTCGCCGAAGCATCCGTCACGCAGCACGACGCATCCCGCGCACCCACCCAGATAGTCTGCCCACAGCGCACGGCCGCCATCGGGCATTACGGAGACGTGGCACACGCACGTTCCAATTGAAACGGAATCCACGAGTTCAAGCCCGTCAGCGCCGAAGCGGAACGACGCGAGGCCTTCGCCCGTGCACGAATAGAGAAACCTGCCGTCGGGAGAGACTGCCTGGTAGATGGCGTTGGAGACTGGATATTCGCGGACGATGCACATCGCCCCGGTCGCCTCGTCCAGCTCAAGCGCCTTCAGTCCGTTGGGATGGGCTTCGTCCGCATAGCATCCAAGATAGACCGTCATGGGCGCCTCTCCTTCCGCACGCCGGTCAGCGCGCCCACCACGCGGGCGGCACCTGGTAGTTGAGATAGCCGGTGTCGAGATAGTCCGTCACCTTCATGTCGTTTCCGATGAGGCGCAGCGAACGCTGGAACGGAACGTCGTGCGAGACGGGCGAGCCCCACGCTGCGAAGCCGGACCATTTGTACATGTTCTCCCATTCCTTGCCGCGCAGGTGGTGCCACGTCGTCTCGATGAAGCCGAAGCCGCCGATCTTCACGATGTGGTCGGACATCGACTTCATCTCCGCTCCGTTCGTCCAAGGACAGGCCGCCACCGGGAAGCCCTTCTCCTTGAAGTACGTCATCGTCGGCCAGGGTTTGCCGTCCTTGCTCTTGGTCTGCTTCCAGTACTGCCAGTCGCAGATGACGATGTCCTTGGGCAGCCTGTCGAGGATGGATGCGGTCTCCTTGCTGCCGAACTTGATGAATCCCTTCCAGCGCGGGTCGTTCGCGTCCAGCAGCATGTCGTGCCACATCATCGCCTGCGCGCCGCGGGACCGGATGAACTCCGCGATTCCGGAGATGTGCTTCAGCAGCAGTTCGTCCTTGGGGTACTTGACGCACGCTGGACACGTCTGCGCGCCGAACGCCTCGTCGCAGCCGATGTGGAAGAACGGCGGGTTGCCGAAGTTCTCGTGTATTTCCGTGATCAGCTCCCTCAGGACGCGCTGCGTCTCGGGGTTGGAGATGCACCAGCTCCATCCGTCCCAGTTCGAGGAGCCGTTGACCGCCTGCCGCGGAGCCGGCTCGTAGAGCGGCTCATACTCGGGATGAAGGTCGAGCACGCTGTGCTTGATCGTGCAGCCGCGCGAGGACGAGGCGTGGCCGTAGCAGTTGATCTGCGGGATGAGCGTGATGCCGATGTCCTTGCCGATCGCCACGAGGCGGCGCACCTCCTCCTTCGTCATGTTCGCATGCGGCCAGCCCCACCACGGATGCTTTTCGCTCTTGTACATGCCCCACGGCTCGATGATCGCGTAGTTGAACTTCATCAGCGCCGCAAGGCGGATGGCGCGCTCAATCTGCTGCGGACGCGTCTCCGGGAACCAGCAGAGGTGCACGGCGCGGAACGCGAGGTGCGGGCGGTCCGTCATCTTCAGCTTCGGCAGCAGATGCCCTTTCGACTTAAGCGTGCCGCGCTGCGCGATTGCAAGCTGGCGCAGGGTGTACGACGCCCAGCGCGTGCCCGCAAGCGAGTTCGCCGCGATCTTCACTCCGTCACTGGCAGTGCTCGCCGCATACGCCTCGTCGCCCGCATCCGGCTTGAGCCCCGTCGTGCCAGACTTCACCTTCGGCGCGGCATCACCGTACCACTGCCTGTAGTGCGCCTGAAGCCACTTGGCCGCGGCGGGATCGGGACACTCCAGCGTGACGGTAGTCGCCGCATCGAACGGCACGAACGACGTCTTCTCCCATTCAAACTTCTGGTACTTGACCGCAGCGGAGACATGCAGCGCAGCAAGGCACGCAACTATTGCAAAGGTCTTGATTTTCATTAGAGCTCCTTTAATTTCTCAACGCCAATTATACCAAATCCTCTGCCCGCGCGCCATTGCCAAAATGGTCTCAGCCGCGTACGAGACCGGCCACCATTACTATCAGCACTAGAACTGGAATGACAAGCGTGTAGTGCCACTTCATCCAGTCGGGCATTCCAGGCCCGCTCCCTTCAGAGACTGACGCCCTGAACGCCTTCCATCCCCAGCCGATTCTGCCGTTCACCACGAAAAGCCCCTGCGCCAGCGCTCCCAGCGGCAGCCATATCTGGCTCACGGCGAAATCCTCCCACTTCAGAACGCCGTCGAACAGCACGCACGGCATCGACAAAGCCGCAACCGCCAACGCCACCACCGCGGTCGCCGCCGCGCGGCGCATGCCAAGGGAGTCCATCAACCCCGCTATCAGGCACTCGAAGACGGCGATCACCGTGGTGAGCGCGGCAAACGCGAGGAAGAGAAAGAACAGAAAGCCCCAGAACACTCCGCCAGGCATCTGCGCGAACACCTTCGGAAGCGCCACGAAGATGAGGCCCTGCCCTGCCGTGTACGCGATTCCGTACGCGGAGCACGCCGGAAAGATCACGAGGCCCGCGAGCAGCGCCACCACAGTGTCTATCGCGATTATCAGCCCCGTCTCCTTCACAAGCGAATGCTCGCGCCCCACATAGCTGCCGCATATCGTCATCGAGCCTATACCGAGCGAGAGCGTGAAGAACGCCTGCCCCATCGCATCGAATATGGAACTCCACGGATGCGCCATGAACCGCGACCAGTCTGGCCTGAGGTAGAAGGCCAGCCCCTCCGCGGCGCCGGGCAGCGCAACCGCACGCACGGCCAGAACGCCGAGGAGCGCGAGAAGGCTCACCATCATGAACTTCGTCACCCTCTCAACGCCCTTCACCACGCCCGCCAGGCACACTGCGGCCGCCACCGCAACAGCGACAAGCATGAACGCGGCGCATGTGCCCACGCTTGACGAAAGGGCGCCAAAGGCCGCGCTGGGATCGGCTGGCGGACGCGCGCACGCGTAGTCGGCCGTGTACTTGAGTATCCATCCCGCGACGTCGGTGTAGTATATCATCAGAACGAAGCATCCGCTCGCGAGCGCCGCTCCCAGCCTTCCCAACCATCCTGCGTGTGCAGGCGGCGCAAGCTCGCGCAGCGCCTTGGCAAGGCTGCGGCCCGCACCGCGTCCAATCCCAAGCTCAACCGCGAGAAGCGGAAATCCCAGCAGCGCAAGAAACGCGAGATACACGAGAACGAACGCCGCGCCGCCGTTCTGGCCCACGATGTACGGGAAGCGCCATACATTGCCCAGGCCGACTGCGGAACCAGCAGCCAGCATGATGAATCCAAGTCTGCTCGCCAGGCGCTCCCTCACCGATGGTCATCCTCCTTCGCAGAGCGAACGAATCAAATTTCGCAAGGGCCGGTCACACCTGCTCAACGGCCCAGCAGGCGCAACGACGGCCGTTCCTGAAGCATTCCGGCGGCTGCTCCATGCTGCAGCGGTCCTGGACGGAAGAGCAGCGCGGCCAGAACGCGCAGCCGTCCGGCCAGGCATCGGGCGGAGGCACTGTGCCGGGAATGTCCGCAAGCGGCGCGTCGCGCGGCGCGTCAAGAGCCGGCACGGCCGCCAGCAGGCCCTTTGTGTAGGGGTGGCGAGGATTTGAAAGCACGTCCAGCACGGGGCCTCTCTCGACGATGCGCCCGGCGTACATCACGTTGACTTCGTCCATGCGCCCTGCAACGAGGCCGAGGTTGTGGGTGATGAGCAGCACGGCCATGCCCGTCTCGGCGGCAAGAGAGTCGATGAGTTCGAGCACCTGCTTCTGCGTGGTCACGTCGAGGGCAGTAGTGGGCTCGTCCGCCACAAGGAGGTCCGGCGTGGCGGCAAGCGCCATTGCTATCATGCAGCGCTGCTGCTGTCCGCCAGAGAGCTCGCAAGGATAGGCGTGCGCCGCGCGCGCGGGGTCGGGCAGGCCGGTGCGGGAGAGAAGTTCGATGATGCGCGCGTTCTGCGATTTCTTGTCCATGCCCTTCGGCAGGGCCTCGCGGATCTGCTCCGCTATGCGCATTACCGGATTGAGGGAGTCGCTTGGGTTCTGGAAGACGTACGCGATTCGTCCGGAGAACTTCGTCTCGCCAGAGATGAACGCGTGGTCGGTGGGCGAGAGGCGGGCAAGCGAGAGCGCGGTGAGCGACTTGCCGCATCCCGACTCTCCCACGATCGCCACGCGTCCATGCTCCGGAACGGAGAACGAGACGTCCCTCACCGGCACGGTCTCGCGCCCCTCCAGATGGAACGCGATTCTCAGATTCTTAACTTCAAGCAGCATTTGAACGAGTCCTATTCTTCTGAAACGATTCTTGACGCCGTCCGCACCTCGAACACGCTATGCCGAGACAATCAAACGACACCGCAAGACGAAACGAAATGATTATATCAAACCCGCCCCTCATTTGCAACTCGTGCGGCCGCCTTGATATTCCCGTTCGATCCACGCCATGAGAAAATCCACGATGCCGCGCTGGCGCGCCTCCGGAATGTCCGTTCCGCGCGGCACCTTCCACCATTTCTCGAGGCAGCCGCGGCAGCATGTGGCCGTGGCGTGCTGGGCCACGAACACTGGGTGGCCGCGCATGGGCGTCTGCCGGCCGTCGTTGGGCGGATGCGCCACGGCAAGGCGCGTGCGGACAAAATCCTCGGCGTGGCGACGGATCGTCTCCATCCCCTTCTCGTCGATGTAGCGCCTGTCGGCCTGCGAAAGATGGAAGCGCGAACGGAACCTCGATCTCGCAAGACGCGCAAATGCGGAGATTTGTCCTTTGGTGGGCATGAAGACATTATAGCATTTACAGAGATTTCCGTGTGCAGTATTTGCGCCAGCAGCGTCAACCAATCGCAGGCGGCTCGCGAAAAGCCTTGCGTTTTGACGGCAATTTATGTAAAATCTATGGACAATTTCCAAACCAAAAGGAGTCTTAATGAGCTGCAAAGGCGTTTCAATGGTTGGCATGGGGGTGTCGCGCCGTTCGTTCATCGCGCGCGCGGGGGCTGCCGCGGCAGTGCCGTGGCTGATACCGGCATCGGCACTGGGGCGCAACGGCGCGGTGGCGCCGTCCAACCGCATCGTCGTGGCTGGCATCGGACTTGGCGGACGCGGCCAGGGAGTGATGCGCAGCTGGGTGCTGCCCGAGAAGGACGTGCAGTTCGTCGCCATCTGCGACGTTTGGAAAAACCGCCGTGACCAGGTGAAGCACATCGTCGATGCGCACTACGGCAACAAGGACTGCGCCACCTACATCGACATGCGCGAGCTCCTCGCCCGCCCCGACATCGACGTGATCCACACCGCCACGGGCGACCGCTGGCACGCCGGCGTATCGATCGCCGCCATGAAGGCCGGCAAAGACGTCTACACCGAGAAGCCCGCCTCCATGACCGTGCGCGAGGGACAGGCCGTCGTGGCCACGGCCGCCAAGTACAACCGCGTCTACCAGGCCGGAATGCAGCGCCTGAGCGAGCCCAACTTCGTCGTCTGCAACGAGCTTCTGCGCCTCGGCCGCCTCGGCGAGGTGAAGACCGTCTACGCCCATCTCGCACCAGGCGGCAACCTCTACCTCCACCGCGACTGGCTGCCCGCCGAGCCTCTGCCGCCGCGCGACGTGATCGACTGGGATGCCTGGCTCGGTCCCTGCCCGTGGCGCCCATACAACCACGCCTACCTCCCCAGCGGCTGGCACCGCGACCACGACCTCTATACCGGCATGATCGGCGAATGGGGCTCTCACACCTTCGCCCAGTGCCACCACGCGATCGGCGCGGAGTCCACATCGCCCGTGTTCTACCCCTGCATGCACCGCGCCATTCCCGACGGCATGCGCATGCGCTTCGCCAACGGCATGGAGATGGTGGCCGTTCGACAGGGCTGGCACGGCACGTGCGGCGTGAGATACGTCGGCTCCGAGGGATGGGTCTCGTGCGCGGACGGCTACACGCGCCCAGAGGCGTCGCGCCCGTCGCTGCTCACAGACTACGACAAGATCCTCGCCGACTACTGCGTGCGCACCGGCTTCACCGGGCAGAACCACATGCGCCAGTTCTTCAACTCCGTAAGGTCCCGCACCAAGACTGTCGCCAACCCCGTCATCATGCACCGCTCCATGACCAGCGTGCACTGCGCAAACATCGCCCAGTGGCTCGGCCGCGACATGAAATGGGACCCCGTGAAGGAGCAGTTCATCGGCGACGACGAGGCCAACCGCATGCTCTCGCGCACGCAGCGCGCCGGCTGGGAAGTCGTTTAGCGGCTGGAGGTGCGGATGAAGAAAGTGTTTCTGATCTGCTGCATAGTTGGGTTTACCACGATGGCGGAGCCCCTGCCGCAGCCGGAGTTCGCGGATGCAGGCGCGTGCGCAAATGTTGCGCTCTCGGCGCTGTCCGCCTCCGGCGAGCTTTCATTCTCACTCTCGTTCGCGCCCGGCTCGTCCAACAACGTCGAGGTCGCCTTTGGTGCAGACCTTGACGGCGACGGAAAACTTTCGCCTGACGAACGGCGCATGGAAGCGGGATGGGATCGCGGCGCATGGTTCATGTGCGACGCTGGAGGGGAAATGGTGATGCAGATGGCGCAGCCCTCGGGTAGTGTTGCACGCGAGTTCCGATGGAGCCTTCGGTTAAAACGCGGGCGCGTACCGACGCGGCTTTCAGCGACCGTTGACGGTGCGCCGTTATTCTACGAAGTTGCGTCCGCTCCCCCGGGATGGCTCTACGAGCCCGAGTGGAACATGGCCTGCGTCATCGTGCGCGGTGCTGGCGTCGGCGGGGAGATGGGCGAGGTGAAGGCCACAATTGACGGAACAGTTCTGAAATTTAGGTGATGGCGTACTACCAGACAGTTGTGGAGACGTTTCGCGGCATCGTATTTCATATGTCGCTTGCGTTTCTTGCCGTCCTGATCTTCGCATCTGCGACTGCGTGGCTGGCGAAAACCGTTGCCGTACCACTACGCAGACTGGTCGGCAGGGGTGTCGTGCGCGTTGCGCTTGCTGCGGCGATGGTTGGAACGGGCATAACTGAGAGCTTCAGCAAGCACACGAACGACCCGCCGATGCTCATGCTGTCAAGCGGCGTTCGCGGGGCGACCGCCCTGCCGCCCGTCACGCCAGTGAACATCTCGGACGGGTGGCGCGTGGCGGAGTCGCGGGAAGGCTGCGAAATGGCAGGGCGTGATGACCTCATCGCGCCGCACATCCATGAGCCGTGGCTTGCGCGCGGCGGTTTCGAGGATGTGACACGTATATCCGCAGACGGATGGCTCTTCCCATGGCGCGATGGATTCGCGGACAGTCTGATGGTGTTTTCGGACGGGGAGATTCGTCTTGGGCTGCGCACTTCATACTTCCCGCGTCTCTTTGATGCGCCGCTCGCGGTGGTGCCCGCGTTCAACTGGCATCTGCTACCCGGCGGCGTCTCGAACGTGTTCTGGCATGCGGCGACGCCGTCCAACTCACTTGTAGTCACATGGGAGAACGCGCCCGTCAATCGCGATGCCAACTGCCTCACGAACTTCCAGGCGGAGTTTTTCGCGGATGGGCGGTTTTCGTATCGCTATGACGACCGCGTTGTCGCCTATACGCCGGTGTTCCCGTTTGACTGGGACAACGACGGGATTGAGAACACCGTCGATCCCGATCCACTTGCCGCCGGACCCGACGCCCACGGCACGAACGCCGAGTGGCACAACGTTCTTTGTTCCAATATCGTCAACTCAAACGCCTACTATTTCGTGGATATCGTGGCGGAGCGCGGCCCTGCGCCGATCTACTTCGTGGGCGACCGCGGGAGCCGTATCGGCGATCCTGTCGTCGTGGCGTACGGCGGAGAGACGAACCGAGTGCCGCTCCTCATGGGCGTTGAGTACGTTGTGACGTCCACGGTGCCAATTGCTGTTTCCATTCCAACCAATTCCGCGCCGTCCGGCGTGGACGCATGCCATGCGGCAATTACGACCAACGGCGTTGCCAACTACGCCGTGCAGTGGCCACTCGAGTTCGGGTTTGCCGCGGCATCGGGCGGCGGCTACGAGGTGGTGGTGTGGCCGTTCGATCCGGGCGGGGAGTTCTCGTGGCATCCGGAGTCGCAAGGCGGCGCGATGCAGGGTGTGCAGCTTCGCGCCTTCGGTTGCTCCTACACCTCTGTGAGCAACTGGATCGGCTTCTCGTGCGGTATGGGCGGCAACTGCGGATGCAATGGATGCTCGATAGACGGAACCTTCTGCATTGAAGGAGCGTCGTTCGTGGTGCGGTCCCTGTGGTGCGGGTGCAGTGCAATCGACTCCGACGGCGGCACGAACGAGCCGCCGTCGGCTCCGTCCGTTTCCGTGTCGTTCGATAAGCCAGTCGTGCTCTACGAGGATGCCTACACGAATGCGCCGAGTGAGATTGTTGCTAAGCACTCCACCCGTACGACGCTGACCATTACCGCCTACGGCGGGAATGCGGGCGGGATGCTCTACGTGTCGGAAGCGAACATCGGCAAGCTCGTCCGCGTTGGCGGAAACTCGATTACATTCCCATACGCGGCGTTCGTCCCGCCGCTCGGAAGCGTATCGTTCGCGGTTGAATACGAGGCGGAAGCGCACAGCGATTTCCAGAACGACATTTCGGCGTCGGCATCCATGCTGCCTAGAGACGGCGGAATGCCATGCATGGCGTCTGCTTCCGCTACTGCCGCGGAAATTCTGATAGAGGCAGAGGCTTTCTTCCCGACCAACAAACGCAGGCATGTGTTCGGACCGGCGGAGAGAGTTGCATACTCGGTCAACCCGCCTGGGGTTAGTTTTACATTGCAGGGGAATGTTCCGTCTCAGGGAGAACATGACCATTTGCAGGGAAGAATCGTCATGCCGTTTTGCGCTTCTCAATTCACGATGGATGTGGCAAATGGCAACGTATCGCTATCTCTCCCGTTCGCCGTGATCGAACCCGTAGCGGAATTGCATCTGGACTCTGTGCGGCTTCCGACGGCAGAGGAGTGGTCAGACCCCATGCAGGTAACGCCGTTGGCAGAAGGAGATATCGGCTCGGCATTCCACGCAGATCTAAGCCTTCGTCCGAACACGGTGTCATTTGCCAACCTCATGGTGATGGAGGGAGAGGCAGACGCCTGCGACATTCATGGGTTCTTCACAAACAGCATATTTAACGGACGGCTTAACCATGACATTGCAGCCGGCGCTTACAGAGAGGAGGATGTACACGATGAAAATGTCGTTGGCACAGGGGACAATGTGTTTCTTGGATTAAATTCCGCACTATTGCCATATCTCCGGGATGGCGACTTCAAGCTTCAGATACCACTGCATTGGTATGTTGAGGGAGGAGTTGCAACTAATACGCTGCTCTTCCTTGAGGCGCGAACCTTCGTCTATCAAAATGCAGATGTGAAAGTGTGTAAATACAACGCGTCGGCCATACGAGGGACTAACGATGTCACGAACATTCAGAGATAATAGGCGGGGACCCATGAGATTGCGTTTCTGGGTTGCGTTGCTGGCGGCAATGTCTGCCATCGCCGGCCTTGCAGACGGGAATGAGTTACTTGCTGCGTTTAGGGATGCCGTGGCGAGCCACGATGTGCTTGAGTGCCAGCGGGCTCTAAAGCCGCTTTTTGACAAGGTGGGTACTTTCAATGACGTAAAGACGCGGGACGCCGTCTTGCTCATGGTGGCAGACCGCCTGCCGCAATTGCGAATCAGGCACAGCGACGATGCGCCTGTCGCCCGTTTCCACGCCATGGAAAACCTCATGTGGTATGTCGCAGGTTGTGACCAGATCGCGCAGACCAATGTATATTTCCTCAAACTTGCGGACTATCTGGCCGATGAAAGAGAAATCTCCGTGGACGGTCGGGCGTCTGAGATAAAGGAGGCGCGAGAAAAGGACCGTGCTTTGATAGCCTCTGGCGCAATCGCGGAGCCGATAGTTTACACTGCCTATCCTCGGACGCCGAATCTGCTGGCACTTAGACGGAAATACGACAGAATTGACAGATGGAACAGTGCGGTTAAAAAGCATCGGAGTGCAGTCGCTTTTTGCTTTTCCCGGCCGATGTCACGATACCTCTCGACGATAAAGGACGCAGAAGGCAGATCAAAGTTCCGCCGTCTTTTCACGGAGCGCGCCCGTCTGTCGCCGAAAGAGGAGTTGCGCTTCTTCGGCACGGTTTCGGACAGCCGCAATGCCAATGCGAACGCGCACAGGCAGGAGGCTTTGAAGTGAAACACCTGTACGAGAGCTTGCGCGTGTGCGCGAAGGAGGAGGAAGTCAAGGCCGAGTTCTGCAAGTTCTTCATGATGAAGATCTTCGCCCTGCGCGGCATCGACCACTACACCGAACACATCCTCTTCGAGTTCAAGTACGACCGTAACCTGAAGAATCCCGAGAATGTGGCGCGCGTGCTGGCGCAGGTCATGTATTACGCGCGACTCTTGAAGTTCGGCGCGGGCCTCACGAAGTACCCGCTTCCGCCTGTCATTTGCGTGGTGGACAAAAACGAAGCGTTCTTCGCCGAGACGAAGGACTACGCGAAGTTCTACGCTGCTAAAGGCGACCGCTACGACTGGGACCGCGCCCCCTCCACGCCCTGCCCGAAACTCGTCGCGGATGTGTTGGATTATCTCACGCGGAGGCGCGGAGAGGCGGAGGGGGCTGACGTTAGACGTGAGACGGCGGACATGAGCGGAGACGGTGAGACGATAGACGCGTCTCCAGTCTCGCGTCTCACGTCACCGAAACTCGCTGTTGAAAAAACAACCCTTCCCTACATCTACGACCTCACGAATCCGGCAGAGGAGGAGCAGTTCGTCAAGAAGTGCCGCGACCACCTTGTCGCCCAGATGACGTTCTTCGAGTTCCTAGACAAGAAGGCCATCACGGAAGAAAACTTCCTCGACGTCTTCGACTACTGGGACGGGCTCTTTGGCGCGTATGTCCGCAACGGGCGCAAGTCGTCGGAATACTTCCTCTCCGACATCGAACAGGGCAAGTCAATCGTCGCGCAGGGCGGACAGGTGCTTTTCTCCGTCCCCGGCGCCGAGGGCTACATTCCGAAGATGCTTCAGCCGGAGAAGTACCGGCACTTCTGGCAGAGTTACGAGAAGGTGCCGCCGCCGGGCATGACGCGCATACGCCAGAAGGCCGACCGCCTCACCGAGGACTTCCGCCGCCGCTTCACCGGCGAGTTCTACACTCCGGTCGAGTTCGCCGCCAAGGGACTCGACTACCTCGAACGCACGATTGGCCGCGAGTGGTGGAAGTCGGGCGAATACCGATTCTGGGACATGGCCGCCGGAACGGGCAACCTCGAATTCGAGCTTCCGTCATCCGCGCTCCCCTCCTGCTACATCTCCACGCTTGAAGCAGAGGACGCAAAATACTGCCAGAAGATATTCCCCGCCGCAACATGCTTCCAGTACGACTACCTCGCGGACGACATACCCGCGCTCGCCGGGCAGATGACCTTCGGGCAGACGCGCAAGATGCCGCCGAACCTCGTTGCCGACCTTGCGAACCCCAGCATCAAGTGGATCATCTTCATCAATCCTCCGTTTGCAACGGCCAATACGGTCGGCGGTGAAACCGGAAAGAAGTCGAAGGACACCGTCTCGAAGACTACCATCCGCGAATGGATGAACGAAGAGGATTACGGCGAGGCGAGCCGCGAACTCTTCACGCAGTTCCTTTTCAGGATTTCCAAGGAATTCAAGGACAGGCAGGCCCATCTCTGCATGTTCTCGAAGCTCAAGTACATCAACTCCAACAACGACCAGAAGATACGCGACGGATTCTTCCAGTACAAGTACGAGCGCGGTTTTATCTTTCCAATCAAGTGCTTCTACGGCGCGACAGGCAACTTCCCCGTCGGCTTTCTCGTCTGGAGCCTTGCTGAGCGCCAGCATCTTGCCAAGCAGTCGATTACGCTTGACGTGTTCAACAAGGATGCCGAGAAGATCGGCACGAAGGCGTTTCCATCGGTCGAACGCACGGCGATGCTCAACAAGTGGTGTCCGCGCCCGAAGTGGGACGGCAAGTCCATCATGCCGACGTTCGTGAGCGCGTTCAACCTCAAGACGGACAACAAGGACAAGCGCAACTACGTCGCGCCCGGCTTTCTCTGCTCCGTGTCGAGCAAGGGCGACGATTTCCAGAACCAGAACAGCGTGTTCATCCTCTCCGCGCCCTACGCGAACGCGGGCGCGTTCTCGGTGACGCCGGAGAACTTCGAGCGGGCGATGGTGCTTCACGCCGTTAAGAAGATTCCGAAGGCGACGTGGACGAACGACCGCGACGCGTTCTACGCGCCCACGGGAGGGCCGGCCTCCGTGCCGACCATGGACGGGACAGAGCCCGTCCCTCCCGATGCCGCGACTGGCCTCCCCTCCGAATTCGTCGCGGACTGTGTTGTGTGGTCGACGTTTGCCGATTCCAACTACGCAGTCTCGCTGCGCAACGTACAATACCAGGGGCGCGTTTGGCAGATTGCGAACCAGATGTTTCCGTTCCCGCTGGAAGAAGTACGCCGATGGCCGTGTGCGCATGGCGACATCGCGGCGCAGCTCGCGGCGGCGAACGAAGACCGCTTCCTCGCCAAGTGGCTGGCGGGGAGGATTGATAAACAAACGGATTTGCTCACACCTAACGGTGTTCGCGATAATGTGAGCCGCGTTACCGGCGAACAAATCCGCTTGTTGAATCTTTCCCCTGAAGCCCGTGCCGTCATGAGCGCAGCCCGCACGCTCTACCGCGACTTCTACGCCAACATCACGCACACGCCGTGGGTGGATTGGAAGATCGAGACCTGGGATGTCGGCTACTATCAGGTTCGCAACGCGATGAAATCGCTGGGAGGGCCGGCCTCCGTGCCGGCCATGGACGGGACAGAGCCCGTCCCTCCCGTGAAGGCACTCCGCGAGGCGCACGATGCGCTCCGCGCCAAGCTTTCGCCGCAGGTCTATTCCCTTGGATTTCTCAACCCTGACGTGGAGTATTTTGAGTAAACCCTAAGACATGTTAAACAACAAAAAGAAAAGGTAGGACAAGATGAAAAAACTATGCATGATATGCGGCTTGGCCGCGCTGTGCGCGATGGGCGCACCGATGAAACAGCCGGCCTTCCGGATGACCGAGCCAGAGCTTCTCGCGGTGCTGAACGAGAACGGCCTGAACGACAAGGTTACCGCATGCCAGGAGCTTAGCCACGTGGCGACGCCAGCAGCAGTGCCAGCGCTCGCCGCACTTCTCTCGGACGCCACCGAACCCGCGCTCTTCCTCGCCGCGCGCTTCGCGCTCGAGAACATCCCCGGCCCCGAAGCGAAGAACGCCCTTGAGAACGCACTCAAGACGGTGAAGGACGCCAAGCGCCGCAGCGGAATCGAGAAGTCGCTCGCCGCCCGCGCCAATCCCGTCCCCGCCGGCTACGCCGGCGCAAGTGAGAAGCTCACCGCCTTCCCGCCCAAGAACGCCGTGCAGCGCGGCGACATCTCCGCCGTATCCGCTCTCGTTGAGGCCGCGCTTGGCGGCGGCTTCGAGGCCACCCTAGCGCGCCGCCACCTCGTGGGATTCCCGAACGACGCAATCGTAGGCGAGATGCTCGCCCTTGCCGAAAGTGCCAACTCCAAGAAGGCTCGCCTCGCAGTCGGCGTGCTGGGCGAGCGCCAGGCAAGCGCGTGCTTCGCGAAGTTCTGCGCCATCGCGCGCTCCACGAAGGACGCAGGGCTGCGCAACGAGGTGTTCAAGGCGTTCGCCGCGTTCTGCAGAGTCGAGCAGGTGCCCACGCTTCTCGAACTTCTCAAGGAGATGCCGGGCGAGGACCGCCTCGTGGGCGCAATCGTGCACATGGGCGCGAACTGCTTCAAGCCCGACAACGACTCCATCGAGATAGTCAAGGCGGAGTACGGATGGTACGGCGACGGTTCGGCCAACGCGAAACCGCTCGTCGCCGACGTCACCGCCATGGTGAAGGCGCTTGTCGCAAGCGGCTCTCGCTCGATCATATCCAGCAACCGCCTTGCCGGACAGGGCGGCTTCCCGCACGATCCCGCCCCCGGAAAGCACAAGCTGCTGCGCCTCACCTTCAGGAAGGCCGGCGGACCCGCCGTGACGCTGCTCACACCCGAGACCCAGGAATGCAAACTCGTGGGCAGCACGCTCGACGCGCGCTTCGCCGGTCCGCTTGTGGACGCATGCAAAACCGCCGATGGAAAGTTCCGCGATGCGCTCGTCAAGATCGTCAACGCCCTTGAGCGCAAAGGCGACGTGCAAGGCGCCGATGCCGTTCTCTTCCGCCCCATATTCAACGGCAGGGACCTTGCGGGATGGAGCCAGCAGGACGGCTACTTCTCGGTGAAGGACGGCGTGATCGTGGGCGCCTCCACGCCAGACCATCTCTGCAAGCCCAACCACCACCTCGTCTACACCGCCGAGACGTTCACCGACTTCGAGCTGCGCGGCGAGTTCCGCCTCTCGCGCGGCGCCAACTCCGGCATACAGATTCACTGCAAGCCGCAGTACATCGGCGACAACGGCTACCAGGCCGACATGAACGGCGGCGGAAACTACGTGGGCTTCCTCTACCATCCCCGCCAGCACCTCGTGGGCGAACGCGGGGCGGATGTGACGCTCGCCGCAGACGGCGCGAAGACCGTAGCACGCTTCGCTGACGGCGCCTCGCTGCAGTCGCTCTACCGCATCGAACAGTGGAACGACATCCGCGTGAAGGTGGCTGGCCGCTCGATCACCGTGTGGATCAACGGCGTGCGCACCACGAGCGTGGAGGACGCGCGCGAGGAGTTCTTCCCATCGAGCGGTCACATCGCGCTGCAGCTGCACCAGGGGCCTCCCATGACGGTGGAGTTCCGCAACCTGCGCGTTCGCTAGAGATGTCGCCATGGGCTACCAGCTGATGGATCTCAAGAGCGCCGCCGCGCATCTCCACATGCAGGAGAACGAGCTGCGGCACTTCGCCCAGAGGGACGAGGTGCCGAGCATTAAGCGCGGCGAGCAGTTCTTCTTCGAACACCGCGCGCTCGACGAATGGGCGCAGCGGCGGTTGATGTCCATCAGCCACAAGGCCCTCACCACCGAACACCGCGCCGCCATGACCGAACGCCGCCAGGCCGACGGACACGACTTCCACATCGCCGAAATCCTGAGTGCCGAGACGATCGCCCCGATCCTCACCTCGAAGACGCGTGCCGGCGTGTTGCGCGACATGACGGACTTCGCCGACTCAACCGGCCTTCTCTACGACCCAGAGACGCTCTTCGCCGAGCTCAGCGCCCGCGAAGAGGTCGCCTCCACGGCGGCTGGCGGCGGCGTGGCATTCCTTCATCCGAGGTACCACGACCCGTATCTATTCCAGGAGACGTTCCTCGCCCTCGGCCGCACCGCGCGCCCCGTATTCTTCGGCGCGCAGGACGGCACTGCGACGGACCTCTTCTTCCTCATCTGCTGCACCGACCACACCCTGCACCTTCACATCCTCGCTCGCCTCTGCCTTCTCGCGCACGGTACACCTCTCCTCGAGAACCTCCGCGCCGCGGAAGACGCCGCCGCCATGCACGCCGCGCTCAAGGCCGCCGAAGACGAATTCCTCACCCGCGCGTAATGGGCGAAATCTTCGCCATGCAGAAATCCCGCTTCAACATCATCCACGCCATCGTTGCGACAGTTCTTGTGCTTGCAGGCACGCTCGCCAGCAGCCCGGCCGCACTGTGGCGTCAGTTCGTGTACGGCTACGCGAATCCGCTCACAGCCGAAATGATCAAAAAGAGCCTAGTGGCCTGCGGCGTCTGGATGGGCGGCATCGCCGCGGCGTTGTTCATATCCACCCTTTTCTTCAGCCGCCAGAACGATTCCGCAGAGGAACCCAATCGGTTGAAGGCGGTGCGTCTGGCGCTGTGCGTGGCACCCGCCGTAATCGCAGTGGCGTTAGGCCTGCAGCTGCTCACGGCAAAGTCCATAGAATTGATATGGGGCATACGCGCGGCGGACCAGGAGCTGGTGAAGTTCTTCATATCTCCATCCTGCACCACCTCGCTCAAGACGCACATCGTTCTCTCCATCCTGCTGCAGGCCCCAATCGTAGAAGAGTGTCTGTTCCGCGGTGTAATGTTCCGCGGATTCGCGCGTTCGCTCCCCATGCCCGTTGCAATGGCCATATCCGGCTTCGTCTTCGCCGTAGTGCACTTGAACGCCGCCTCGTTCTTCGGCGTGTGGTTCCTCGGCGTAGCCTTTGCCTGGGTCTATGCGCGCACCCGCACCCTTCTCGCGCCGATCATGCTGCACTGCCTCTTCAATGCGTTCAACTTGATTCTGCTTCTGATGTTCCCCGAACTCGTCACCTGAAAATGAACGTGGCATTCAAGACATTCGGCTGCCGCCTGAACATTGCCGAGTCTCTCGAGATGGAGGCCGCGTTCGAGGCGGCCGGACACCAGGTGGTGCCAATTCCCCATCCTGACTGCGCCATCGATCCCGCCTTCGCACCGGACTGGATAATCGTGCGCGGCTGCTCAGTGACCGCCCGCGCCCAGCGCGACTGCGAGAAGGAGATCGCAAGGCTTTCCCGCCAGTTCCCCTCCGCGAAAATATGGCGCACCGGCTGCCTCGCAGGCGCCGAGACTGTCCCTGTAACTCCCGTGGGGACAGTCCCCATGACCCTCGGGGGGACTGTCCCCATGGCGACTTCAAGGGCGTATCTGAAGGTTCAGGACGGCTGCAGCGGACGCTGCGCGTTCTGCATCGTACCGCAATTCCGCGGCCCTCCCGTCTCCGTGCCGTTCGCCCATGTGCTCGAACGTGCACGCGCCTTCATTGCCGCCGGCTACCGCGAACTTGTGGTGACAGGCTGCAATCTCTCGCTCTACCGCGACTCTGGCAACGGTCTTCCGCAGCTTCTGGCCGCGCTCGCGGAACTCTCCCCCGCGCCTGGCTCGTCCCCCGTTCACCGCGTGCGCATCGGCTCAATCGAACCCGGAATATGCGATGAAGCTTTGGTGGACGCAATTGCCGCACACCCCAACATCTGCCCGTTCCTTCACATATCCCTGCAGTCCGCCAGCCCTTCGGTTCTCAAGCGCATGAACCGCCCCTACACGATCGACGCCGTGGCGCGCCTATGCGCGGAAGCGCGCCGCCGGATCGGTCCACATTTCGCCCTTGGCGCTGACGTGATTGCGGGTTTCCCGGGCGAAACCCAATCCGATTTCGCCGCCACGCTTTCTTTCCTGCGCGAAATTCCCTTCACGCACATCCATGCGTTCCCCTTCTCCGAACGCCCCGGAACTCCAGCCGCGTCGATGCCTGGTGCCATGCCCCGCGCAATTCGCCTCGAACGTGCTCGCGAACTCAACCTCGCCGCGCGTGAACTCAACGCCGCATTCGCCCGCTCGTTCATCGGCAGGACAGTGGAAGTGTGCGTAGAGGCGGGCGGACTTGAAGGACGCACCGCCGAATATCTGCACTGCCGTCTCTCCACGCCCGCCCCGCGCCGTTCGCTTGCAAAGACGAAGGTTGCCGGCGTGGACAACGCCGGCAACCTCATCGCATAGATGCAGACCTCGCGCGGTCTTAATCATTCCGATGTTCTACACCCTCAGGAAAATCTTCTTGCTCCTGAAGAAGTAGAGTATCGCCCATATCACGAGGTACAACGTCAGGCCAGCCACCGCGTCGCCCCACTTGTCCGCCCACTTGCAGAGCCCTGAGAACAAGAAGCCCCTGATCGTGGCGGCAACGCCGATCATCGAGAGGAGATACGCGAGGATTGAGTTCTTGCCAACGGGATCGAAGACGACGGTCCATCGCTTCAAGCCGAGAACGTCCACGACATAATAGAACACGGCAAGCATCGCAAGCGAGTAGGTGGCGGCGTAGAGAACGAACGACGGAGTCCAGAGCTTCTTGATGACGGGGTTGCCGAGTCCATACTCGAACGCGCACGCGGCGACAGCCGCCGCGCAGGCCCATACCGCGAGAAGGAGCGACTTGCGCGCGGGCGAGGGGCCGTCCTGGCGCCTGAGGAGGCGTCCGGATAGAACGCCGATGAGCGCGAGCGCCGCGCCGGCGGGAATCGAGAACAACGACTCAGGATCGTACGGAGTTCTGCCGCGCACGCAGAGGTGCGTTGGCCAGAGCGAACGGTCCCAATGGGCTATGATGTTGTTCGCTGCGGAATAGTGGTCGGCATCGGGCAGCACGCCCGGCGCCGCGCAAAAGTGCAGAAGCATGTAGTAGCCCAGAAGAAACGCGGCGGCGATCGCAAGGAGAGCCCATGCCCTTTTAATGTACATCGAGAGAGTGGCCGCTATGCCCCACGAGATGCCGATGAAGCCCAGAACGCTCATCAGGCGGAAGTCAGGCTTGAACTTGAGTATGCCGCCGAAGGAGAGTCCGAACAGGAAGAGAATCGCCACGCGCGCGAGCAGCTTCAGCTGTATGCCCGGCGTGGAGCGTCCGCGGCTCTGCTGCGAGGCGAGCGAGAACGGCCAGGAGACGCCGGCGAGGAAGAGGAAAAGCGGGAATATCGTGTCGTGGTGGGCGAAGCCCGTCCAGTCCACATGTTTCATCTGCGTGGCGATCCACGAGTTCGAGCAGTTCAGCGCCTTGCATATGCCTGCTATCAGCGCAGAGCCGCCTGTGATAAAGAACATGTCGAAGCCTCTGAGCGCGTCGATGGACGCGAGGCGCTGCGAAGGCGCCGCTGCATTCTCCACTTTCTTCTCCTGCTGCATTTCGTTCAT
>JAFUDL010000420.1 GCA_017459225.1 Kiritimatiellia bacterium | reverse complement strand
TGGCTTAACGCCGCCGATGCCGCTCTCGTGGCGGCTGAGGTTGTGCCAGCTGAAGCCGGGGTACACGAGCGGTACGTAGTCGACTCCTGCGGCCTCGCACCAGGCGATGTCCTTCTTCACATGGTCGCGGTAGCGGTCCATCTCGAAGTGCAGGAGCGGTGTGAACCGCTGCACCATCCAGGGAAGGAGAAGGTCGGCCTTCCTCACGAGCTCGTGCAGATGCGCATCCGGCACGCAGTCGTATTCAAGCGTCCGCCAGCACGTCGGCACGCCAAGCATCACGCTGCACCCGCCGTATTCGGGGTCATTCTTCAGGAAGTCGATGAACTCGGCGAGCTTTATGTCGCGTATCGAGTACGGACGGTCCGGGAACCCCACGCCCCAGATCACCACGAGCGGCTTCCCGCGGTGGTGGAGATACATGTTCCGCGTGCCATAGCTGGTGACCTTGACCTCGTCCACCAGATACTTCCAGTCGTCGGCGAGCTTCATGCAGTCGTCCTTTCCGGGACGCAGCCCCGATAGGTCGTACATCACCGACACCGCGCGGCCATGCCTCTGCGCCGACTTGAGCGCGTGGCGGAGAACGGTCGTCGACGAGTCCTTCGGCTCGCGCGTTGCCGCGCCGAAGAACCGCTGCAGGAAGACTCCGTCAAGCCCGTACTCCTCCATCCAGCGGAAGTGCGTCTCGACGGTCGACTCGTCGTCGCTGCAGAAAAACCGCGCCCCCTCGCCGTTCGGTAGCTTGAGGCCTGTCGGGTACGTCTTCTCGTACTCTGACACGTCGGGCCACATGTCGATCCTGATGTTCGACGGGTCCCTGAACATCGTCCCGCCCTGGCGGTTGTGGAACCACCCCTGGTAGCCGGCCATCACTCGGCCGTCGTAGGTGGGATACGCGGGATTCCCCGCATGGCGCGAGCCAAATGCCGCCAACGCGGCGAACGCCGCCGCGGCGGCAACGGATAGTGCTGGTGTTTTCATGATGGTATTATCCCATATCCGCGCTGCCGCTTCGTGAAAAGCCGCGGACTTTTTCCGTGAAATTTGCGCAAGAGCGCATCAGCGCCTAATTGACACTACGCAGCAACCGCTTGAGCGCCACCGTCACGCGGCGGAAGAACGGCGGCCTGCCGCCCAGCACGAGGGACGACGTTCCTGTGTAGCATGACTTCGGATACTTCTTGTTCACATGCGCCTCCTGCGCGTAGTAGCGTTCCTGCACGCTCCCTCCGCTCCTATGCCGCGCCGCAAGCGGCAGCACGCGCGACGCGATTTCCGCCTTCTCCTTCGCCGCCATGCAGAACTCCTCGGCGTAGAGATCGAACGTGAGCGCCTCGTCGAACCGCAGCGCATGGCGCCGCACAAGCGAGGAATGCGCGATGACACACTGGCAGTCAAACGTCTCCACCACGGCGCCCTCTTCCGCCGCCTCGCCCACGCGCCTGAGGCCCGTGCCGTCCTTGCGGCACTCCTCCACGCTCCCCACGAGCCGCCACTGGTGGTACAAGCCGAATCGCACTCGCGTGACGGCGCCTATCGGACCCCACAGCGCCCCCTTGTCAAGCTTCTCAAGGCGCGGCGCAAGCGCCTCCATCATCTGGAAGTCCTCGTGGCAGAACACGTACCACGCGTCTTCATCTGCTGCGCGCGAATCGAGGAAGCGGTTGTAGCACGCCGGCACACCGTCATTCCTCTCGCGGTTGTCGATCGCGCACAGCTCGCACCCCGCGAGGAACTGGTTTCCCCTCACGCACTTCTCGTACATCGCGAAGTCGCGCACCACCGATATGCAGCAGACCTTGCTCACCTTACGCCCTCCGCGCGCTATCGCACCACGAACACGAGTCCGCGCGGCGCCCACGCCACGTCGTCCACCCAGCCGCAGTCTGCGAACGTGACGACAGGCGGTTCATAGTCGTCTTTCATGAACTCCCAGCGCGCCGTATGCGGACCCTTCCCGCCGAACTCCACCGTCACGCGCGCCCATGGCGTCTCGCCGTCTATGCGCGCCACCTCCACGCCATTAGTGAAGAACATCAGCCGGTCGAACTCCGCCGCGCCTTCGTCGTCCTTCTCGCACGACACCTTCCACCAGAATGCGAACGAGCCGGACCCCTTCACGGTCGTCTCCATCCACGTCGAGACAGTTTTGTTGCGCGGCGCCGTGCCTGGCGAGCCGCTGCACGCCGAATGCGTGCCTATGTTCTTCACGTCGTTCGTGGCCGACCACTCTGCGTCGTTGTCGCCGCCTGTCGCAAACTCAAGAGCCGGCGCGTCCACTGCCTCCGCGAGTGTAACGATTATCCGCCCGTCGTACTTTATCGGCGCCGCCTCGCCCGAACCCTCGACAGCGCCCTCCCACTCCGGCGCATCAGGCACCCTGCCGAACACGCGCAGCCCGTAATACGTGCTGCCGCTGCTGACGCTCGCGCCCGCCTTTTCACGGTAGCCGCTTGCGCACTCGTGCGTCGACTTTCCCGAGTTTTTCAAGCCACTCATCCAACCGCCTCCGCGCAACACCCTGTAACCTCCGGCGGCAGGTCCGCGAGGGTCTATCACCGTCTCCATGCCAAGACCCGGAGAATTCTCGTACCAGTCGAGGCACCATTCCCAAACGTTGCCGTGCATGTCGTAGAGCCCCCATGCGTTCGGCGCAAGCGTTCCAACTAGCGTAGTGCCCTTAGAGAGGTCTGATGTTGCGTTTCCTTGAGCAACGCCGTAGCGCGCCACTAGATCGAGCGAGGCGTCGCTGTAGTTGTTCGTGAGGTTGAAGCCATTGTTGAGAGCTGTTTCGGTTCCGGCGCGGCAGGCGTACTCCCACTGGGCTTCGGTAGGCAGGTCGAGGCTCTCTAGACCTGACTTCGCGCGCAGAAGGCCGATGAACGAATCAGCGTCCACAGACGCATCGGACGGCCAATGCGCGCCGAGAGCAGCGCCGCGGATTGCGTTGTAGTTCACGCGCTCGACTGGACGCGACATGTAGAACTCAGCTCTGGTGAATTGGCTAGGATTGCTGCCCTTCACGAGCTCCCACTGCCGTTGAGTGACTTCAAAGACACCCGCCCACATGGCGTTAGTAAAGGACACTTCGTGCAGGTTCTGGTCCTGCGCGTTCGGCCAGTCCGTGCTGCGCACGCCCATGGTGAACGAGCCTTTTGGAATCTTGCGCAGGACAAGCTTGGACGTGCGGTGCTCTTCGCCCCAGCCGTCTTCGGGGATGTCGGTTAGATACGTCACAGGATACGCCGCAGCGCCCGCTCCCCCCGAGAGGTCAATCACCATGTAGCTGCCGCTGTAGGCATCCGGCACAAAGCCTGTGGCTGTGGCGGACGCCGAGACGACGAACGAAGGCGCGTAGAGGTCTGGATAGTCAGCGGCCACGTTCCAGCTAACGCGGTAGACGCCGGATGTCGTTGCAACGGTTTCGCCCTCGAGAGTCGCCGCCTCGAAGGAGCGTGCGCCGTCAGTGGCGGAAAGCGAGATTGCGGCAGTGGTGCCTGATACGGGAATGTACACCGTCACGTCAACATCCACAAAGCCGTCCCAAGGCACACGCTCCACTGCCGTCGCCGCAACCACTTTCGCCGTATGCGGTTCGGCGGCGAAGGCGGTGGAAGCGCAGCCCAGCATCATGAGGATGATAGCGAGTGCGGTTGTTCTCATGCCTCGAATGATACCATATTCTCCTATCCGCCGCAACAGTTTTGCAAGTCGCAGATTATTTCGGACTTTACCTGGCGCCTATCGTGCTATCGAACGCATGGAGAGTTTCGAGAAGATCGGGCGGCAGGAACGTCTCGGTCTTGGCGCGGATGTCGGAAGGCACGCCGTAGTACGCACCCGCAACGGCGCCGCAGATGGCGCCAATGGTGTCGGAGTCGCCGCCGATGGAGATTGCGTTGCGGATTGCATCCTCGAACGAGGTCGACTCGAAGAACGCCTCGAGCGCCTGCGGCACGGAGCCCTGGCACGAGACGTCGAATTCATAAGTCGGACGGATCTCGTCGAGCGAGAAGTCGAGCGGATAGTAGTCGCGCACGATGACGGCGCGAATCTCCTCCATCGACTTGCCGGTGCGCGCGAGGAACGTCGCGACGGCCGTCGCCTCTGCGCCCTTGATTCCCTCGGGGTGGCTGTGCGTCACCTCGGTGACGGCGCGCGAGATCGCCTTCACCTCGTCGAGCGTCTGCCCGGCCCAGCCGCACGCGCTTACGCGCATCGCCGAGCCGTTTCCCCAGCTGTTGTAGGGCTGGGGATCGTCATCGCTAAGCCAGCGAAAGAAGCTTCCGCCATATCCCACATGTGGATAGCGCCGGCCGAAATCCTGCATGCTCTTCACCGCCTGGGCGGAGAGCGCTTCGTGCGACACATCGCTCCCGGCGCGCCACTTCATGATCGCGTCGGCCACAGCGAGCGTCATCGCGGTGTCGTCCGTGAAATGGCACGGGCGGCTCGACTCTTCCTTCCCCTTCAGGAAGGTGAACTTCTTGCTCTTGCGGTTGTGCCACTCAAAGCGCGAGCCCACGACGTCTCCGACTATCGCGCCGATCATTCCTTTCTCCGCTTTCCGGCGCATTCCCTCCCCCTCGTTCAGCATATTCGCAACAGCCTCTACGCCGGCCTCTACGATACGGCGATTGCCAAGCCGCCTCACAAAACCTTCCACGAGAGGGAAACGGATGAAGAAGTGGTTGCCAAACGTCGCATCCGCATGGAGCCATTCAGCGTCGACCGCGAAATTGCCCCTTTGAGTCGTCTCCACGGACGTTCCGCGGAAGCTCGTCAAGAACGGGAAGCCCCGCTCAAGCTCATCAAGGCCGACATCCCCTGGGAAGCGGGTTCCGGATGCCTCAAATCCGAAGTTCCCGGAAATCACCAAGACCTTGTCAGGGAGATCTGAAATCACCTGCACGGAACCGGGATCCCCCTGCGCGCCAACCTCGGCATAGGCTATCGCCATCACCTTCGAAACATCGAGAGCGCGAACGGCTTCCACCGACATTCTCTCTTTTACGACTTCTTTTTTCACTGCATTCATCCTTTCAGTTTTTCTTTTTAGCAATATGACTTTGTCCACAAAAGATTCTGCCCTACCTGCGCCTAGAAATCCTTTTCCATGGCGGACGATTATCAGTTTATCATATTGCGGATTTGACCGCAAGAGAAAACTTTGTATTTTTCCCGTTCTCCCAGCGACGGATATAATGCCACAATTCCGCCCATTCAAACACACCACCTCGCCATCTTTTGAGTACCGGCTCGAAGTGGAGCGGCAGCATAGCCCTGTCGCGCACGGAGTCCGCGAACGAATACCGGCTCATGTAGCCGCTGCGGTCCTCCACCGCGCCGAACGTGCGGAACGTGTTGTGGTCGAGCTTGTTGATCGGCGTCCCCGTAAGGCCGAAGAAAAACGCATTCGGAAGCGCCAGACGCATCTGCGCGCCCAGGTTGCCTTCCTGCGTGCGGTGCGCTTCGTCGACGAGCACGATGATGTTGTCCCGGTCGTTCAACCGCTCCGTCACGTCCTGGAACTTGAAGATCGTCGTGAGGATGATCATGCGCGTGTCGGCCTTCAGCAATCGGATGAGCTCCGCGCACGAGTCCGCCGACACGAGATTTGGCACGTCGGCCATCGTGAACGTCGACGAGATCTGGGTCGTGAGGTCGATGCGGTCGTTGACGATGATGACCGTCGGCTGGCGCAGGGCGGCCATCATGCGCATCTTCTGCGCCGCAAACACCATCAGCAGCGACTTTCCCGAACCCTGAAAATGCCCGGCTTCACTGGCAATGCTGCTCATTTCATGCTCCTTCCTGCACGGTCCTCCAAGCCCGCCTTCATCGGAGCGGGCGGCTTTAGCCGGCCCAACCCCGCCTGCATCTGGGTAAGCATGCCGTTCGGCGAAAGATCGCCTACCCATATCTCTTCGGCGTTTTTCAAAAGAAACTCGTTGCACCATGTGGCAATCTTCTTGTTGAGCCGCGAACCTGGTGCCTGCGGCGAGACCGCGAGCGCCCATCCTTCGCGAATCGCCGCGGCCAGGCGGGGATCAAGCTCGCCAGCCCCTGGGATGCCTGCGGGAAACACCGCGATCAGCGGCCTCTTTTTGGCAAGTGTCCGCCGCAGCGCCTCGCGCTCCTGAGCCGATGTGA
>JAFUDL010000419.1 GCA_017459225.1 Kiritimatiellia bacterium | reverse complement strand
TGTCTTTCCGGGCGACGTCCCCGCTGCGTCGCTCTCCGCAACTTTCGCGTAGCCATCGGGGCCGAGGAGCTGCCAGGCAAGGTTTCCCCAGATAGTCCTGATGGAAAGTCCGCCTTGCTTCAAGGGTTGGTTTGGCGCAAGCGCGTTGCCGTCGATCACGGCCACCTTCGCGTGCGGCACGTTCTCCACCTGCGCCGCCGCCAACACTTCCCCCATGCCCGGCAGGTTCGCGGCGCCACCTTCGTATTTCGCAAGGTGATAGACCGCAAGGAGCGTATGCGACTTGCCGCCGCCGAAGTTCGTCTTGAGTTCGATGACGGGATCGCCCCCGCGTCCGTTCAGACGCTGTGCCACCGTCACGAGAAGCTGCTTCATTCCCTCCGTCACGTACGTGCGCTCGTAGAACGCCTCCGGATTCCGATATTCGTCCGGGGCACTACCGTCCACCACCTTCATGATGTCCACGGCAAAATCGCTCTGCACGAACGTCCCCGCAAGCACATCGGCATGGGGCTTTGTAACTTCTCTCCAAGGTTTCATCGTCTTCGTTCCTTTCAAAAAACTACATGTCGAATTCTGCCTGCTTCAGGACGGGCTTCGCGTTTTCGATGCTCGACGTGACAATGTCGTTCCACGCCGTCGCCAGTTCGTTGTACACGCGCGCATCCTCGGCAAGCCCCTTCCGCTCGCAGAGCGTGTAGAGCAGATACGCGAGCTGTCGCGCCGCCTCGCCCTGCCCCTGCACCATCGACAGGAACTCGCCCGCCGCGCCTGTGCCGCGCCGCTGGTGGATGCGCACCAGATGATGGCACACCTCCCACACGGGACGATGTGCGTCCTCCGTCGGGTCGTAATCATCTGGATAATCCTGCCACTTCACGAGCGACGTCTTGCCGCCCTTCGAGAACAACACGCCCGCATTGACAACATCAGTGACCGAAAGCCCCTTCGCGCGCGCAAGGACGTCCGCCTCGCCACTCGGTCCCTCGCCCCACTGATGCTCGCGGAACCAGTCGCGGCAGAACTGCGTCTCGGCGTCAAAGTCGTCTCCCTCGTCAAGGAACCGGTTGATTTCAATGATCGCGTCATGGACGCTCATACGCGAACCATCGGCGTTCAACACGGCCTTGTACTTCGAGTAGATTTCCATTCCGGGGCCGATAATCGCCTGCGCCATGTCAACAGGTGCCACGGGCGCCGTGTTCTCATCACCGCCCTGCATGTCCTCCAATGCCCCCGGCATCTTCTCCATCAGCTCACGCAGAAATTGCCGCCGCGTAATCTCCGTAGCATCTTCGGCGCGCTTGCGACAGACTAGGACAACTGATGAGGCAAGGGCATTGGCATCCTTGCCTATCATGCGATTGGCAAGTTCCGTCCGCATTGGCCAGGTGCCGGTGATTGCAAAACCAGCACGCATCACAGCTTCAAGAAAAGTCTCCCAACCCGCATTGCGCGTACCGCCATCATTCGTATCGGACTGCTTGAATGCGTAGTAGATTGTGACGGGGAATGCTCCGTTAGACGAATTCGCCAGATTAGCCATCACCGTCGTCATACCGTCGAGAAAAAACGCCTCGGCTTTTTCTCGCCCACCATGTTTGTATGGCGTAGCAACAAGCTCTTCATCTTTAGGCGTTGCCATAGTTGAAAGCAAGTCGGGATATATATCTTTCAATGAACGACGCATCCAGACATAGAAAAAGTCGGCAAGATCGGCATAACTAATGTTGTCGTAGTACGGTGGATCAGTAGAAATCAGCTTATTCTGCGAAATGGTCTGATGCTGAGCGTCTGCTTGTAAAGCACGACCATAAACATTAGCAGGGAAATTCACGATGGAATCAACAACCCATTCGATATTGTTTGTCAGATTCCCAGACGACGCAGAGAAAGGATTCCCTTCCGCAAAGTCCCATGTCATAGAAATTGACTGACGTCCAAACGTATTTCTCAATGCCTCCATTTTCGGACTTCTATCCCAAGAGCAAATTGCAGATCCTCTATCCACAGTTCTATCAACGGCAAAAGCGAGATATGTGGCGACTGCATTTGCATATTCTACATCACCACAATCCTTCATCACCTTCTCTCGTGTTTCGCATACAAATTCAGATAACGTGTTGAGCGCCACGAGCTGTCTTTTCGTGAAGAGTTTCCACCACTCGTCCAAACCGTAGGGAACACACGTACCACCCGTGATACGGCGTGCCGGCAATCTCCCTGTGGGTTTCCATCTCGGTTCTGGAACTTCAATATCCTCGTCCTGCGGCGGAAGATATACGCGACCACGAGCACCCTCACAGACTATGGCCATCATACGCGCATCCATGCGACCAGCCACACCCTCTTCCTTGATGTAATCACCAGAAATAGGCGATCCTGAAACGATGCAATCAAAAGAGACTGCGGAACGGCTAACGGTGTGCTTGTTGCCATCCTCCGCCCCCTTCGGCGGAGCACCAACGCATACCTCAAAATGCCATTTGTCACCCTCAACCACCGGCTTGATCCACACCTCCTTGCCTTTCTTCGACGAAAGTACGAAACTTGAAACGAGCGGAACGTCAACATGCGAATACATTGGGTTGGGGCTTTTCACGGTTCTCGCCCAAAGCCACGCGATGACAGTCAGTTTCTGCCCTACGTACTGCTTGAGGTCGGGGCGTTTCGCCGCCATCTCCTTCGTGATTTCCACCTGTGGATAGAGGTGTCCAATGCGCTTCTTCGCCTCCTCGCGCATCCAGTAGCCATACCGCCGCACGTCCTCGGCAAGTCCAGTGGCTCCCGGCCAGAACGCATCCTTTGTGTCCTTTGCGTTCTTTGTGGCTAAAAAAACCTCCCCTTCTGGGATTGGCCCTACAGGTACTCTTCCCGCGAACTTTGGCGGTATCTCGATCATCGCCTTGTTGATCATCACTGCTACTGGGTTCAAATCGCTCGCGTAGCTTTCCAGTCCAAGACGCTGTGCTTCAAGCGGCAACGCGCCACCACCCGCAAACGGATCGTGAAAGGCTGGCAGCCCTTCGGGACACGATTTGCGGATTTCCGCTCGCGCCCTTTCCAGCACTTCCTCGTTGTTCGTGTTCTCCCACTTGACCAGTTCTTCGATGAGCGCAAACAGCCTCCTGCGCTCCTTCGTGGCGGCGCTCCGCTGCTGCGGCGTGGGGTTCTCGCCGTACTTCTCCAGCGGATCGTCCACCATCTGCGCGAAGATGACGGCGCGCGCTGCCGCAAGAGGACGCCTCGCCCACCAGAGATGCAAGGTGGATGGATGCCCGTGGCGGATCGACTTCTCGCGGGCGCACGCTTCGTTGATCGCATTCAGCGGCAACGCGACTTCAATCAGTTTCTTTGGTGGTTTCATGTGGAGTTGGTAGTTGGCAGATTGTAGTTGGTTGTTGGTGTGGCGGTCGCGGAGCGACCGCCCTACCGGTTTATGCCGTGAACACCGGAGGCGTACCAGCACACACGGTCGCGATGAAATCATCAAGCGGACACGACGGCCTGTTGTACAGGCTCACGTGATAGACGAGTTTCGTGATGCCGGACGGGAAATGTCCGCCCACGAACTGTCCCGGCGTGATGCGGGGGAAGTCGTCTGTGATTTCATAGACGAGCGGCGAGCCGAGAACGTGATAGGGCCTCTGCCATGCGAAGTCACCTTCCACGAACTTCATCTTCGCGAGCTTCTCCATGATCACGGCACGGGGATCGCCGAACTCCGCCACGCACGAGGCGAGCGAGAGGTCGCCCGTATCCTCCATCGGGAAATAGACAACATAGAGCAGTTTCGTTCCCGTGCGGTTCAACTGGTGTTCGCTGGAAATGACGAGTTCGCCGGATTTCGTCTCGGAATCTCCATGCAGACGCGACTTGCATTCCAGCGACATCGTGGCCAGCTCGAAGTCGTGTACGCCCGAATCAGGTCCGCGATACTGCGTGGCGACGTCCGACATCAACCCCGCCGCACGGAGCTTATTGACGAGATAGAGTTCGGCAATGTACGGGTAGGGACGCAATTCCGTCGCCGTGTCGCCGGACATTTCGATGACGCGCGCCGCCCACTCCCACGGATCTGAAAGAAGCAACTCGCGCGTCCCGTTCTCCGTTGTCACGAACGTAAGGATGCGATGGGCGAAGTCCTCCTGTTTCACGGGATCGGAGACGTCGGTCATGGACGAATCAACCGTAAGCGCGAGGAAGTTTCCCTGTACGCCGCCGGGCAGCGCATTCGTGCCGTCGAGCGTGTAGCTCTTGCCCGGATGGACGTTGTGGATGTTGATGCACGTCTCGCCCGTGGGAATGGCCGCGCCGATCTTGTCGCCGGCGCGGAACATCGAGAATCCGTCGAAGTCGAACACCTCGCCGGAGTTGATGTGCGTAATACGGTAGATGATTGCCTTCTTCAGTTCAAGGTACGTGTCGACTGTGTTTTCGCGTGGCATCGCGTTACCTCCTTATTGAATCTGCAAGGTGCCGTCTTCGTTCTTGACGATTCCGAACTGCGGAAGGTTCTCGTCGGCGAACACGGCGTTCCGCTCCTGCGACGAATTGGGATTGAACAGCCCTTCCAATGCTGGATTATTGGCTAGTACCGTTTGAGCCAGATCCTTGCATGCGCGCGCCTGATGGTCGCCCAAGATTTCGGCCGCCCTTTCCAACACAAACTGTCGAATCTTCGCAACAGGATCAATGGCCCAGTCCGTATGATAGTATGCGTTCTTGCCATGAACCTTGGCATATTTGATGCCAGGTGCCGGATGCTTGATATGGGCATTGAAGAACTCTTCCGAACATTCCGGCAGCGCGTACAGAACGGCAGCCTTCAACTTGCTCACTAGCATCGGAAAACCATTCTGCGAAAGGATTTCCGCCACCGTCGAGCCGAAGCGTTGTTCGCTTGGATTGTGGGTAACCGGAGCCATGCCGATCGAAACGAGATTGAAGTCGTCAGGCGAATGGTTGGGCCAATAGAATGCATGTGCGATCAACGGTTTTTCGGTCGAACCGACTGGAGGCGTCAGGAGATAGAATTGCAGGATGGGTTGCACGTATCCAGCGTTGGCATAGACCTCTTCCCTGTATTCGATAGCAGACCGGTTACGGAAACCTTCGGGCAGGCAGTCGCGAATCGCCGGCGGTACGCTGGTGAGCGGATCGTTCTTTACGGACGAGACCAACGCGCCAATCCGATCCGTGAGCGTTGATCCGGGGTAGGCGGCAAGCGCGTTCTCGATCACCTGAGGCATCTGCCCGTTGTTGGTCGCTGTCTTGTTTGAGATCGTGCCGATCACATCCTCCATGTCGCGTTCCACAAGCGAGGCGTCAGTGTAGTTGATGCGATCCGTGGGGATCATGGAATAGAAAGCCATGTCAGAACGGACGGACGTATATCGCGCCACGTCACCTTCTATCTTAACGCCCTGAGGCTTGCCGCTGAAGATACGACGATCCACGCCGATCGGATAGCTTTCGCCTGAATGGCTCTTGGGTTCGCCGATTACGATGCTCCATTTCGTACTGCCGTGAATCGTCTCCTCCGTCTGCTCGATCTCGCGGATGATCGCACGGAGTGTCTGCCGCGCACTTTCGGGGCTGAGCGGGACGATGCTCTTAAGATAATCGCGTACGACATTCTTGTCCACATCCCGCCACAACGGAAATTCGCGGTAGAGTCGATACTCGGATTCTGGACGCACGGCTTGTGGCCCAAGACGGCCAATGAACGCGAGTGCTGCATCGTAGATGTCCGCAACAACGTCCGGCTTCGCGGAAATATAATCCGTAGTGGACAGCATTCCAATAGACGTCATAAACGTACCCTGCGCCCTGGCACGACCGCTGAGCTTGCGTCCCCAGCTGTAGATCTTCTGGTAGTGTGCCGGATCGCTTGGAGAGTGTTTTTCGTTGAAGTTCTCCTTCATGCTCTCGTGCATCGCCCCTTCCACGAAAGCGGCCTTTTGCATCTCAAGCACCGTATCGGCGGGCATCCAGATGCGTGGCAACAGCTCATAGCCGATGCGATATCCGAACCAGCGTCCCATCTGCGTCATCGTGTCAACGGCAACCGTCTTCCGCACTCGGTCGAAATAGCTTGCCGTAAGGCCTCTCAATGTGAGGCCTCGACCGATCGTGTTGCCGCCGATCACGATCCAAAGGTGATCCTCCGAGAGCGTGTTTGCATGGTTGCCGGTCTGGTTGTATCGATCTTGGTTGTCCTTGTTCTTGTCATTTGCGGAATTGACGACAAGTACGTGGACACGAATGTCGTTCCAGCCATTAATAAAATACGCCACGTCATCCCTAATCGCATCCCATGACGGATAGTCATCTATCTCACCATACTCCTCTTCCCTATCCGAGTTGAAAGACTGGTCAAATTTGGCTTTCGTATAGGCAGTCCGTTCGTCGTGCGTGAAGTACTCCCACGTACTGCGGCATTCGTCAAGAAACAATGTCTTGCATTCCAAGGAACTGCACCGCCTGCCAAGATATGCCTTTATGTGCTTCAACAGCGCATCGTGCGCATCCTGTTTGGGTGAAACATTCAACATCATGGTCGTCCAGCAGTCATCCAGATCCGTCAACCGTTCCGCCAATCTGCGACGGCGTCGCGCTCCCGCCGAACAAAATGCCCATGCAATCGCCCGTCTCATGGAAACCCACGCGCCTTCCTGGGCCGGGTCACTACAGGCGTACCGAAGATCGTCATCGAGCGCCACTTCCAACACGCTCTTCTTTTCTGTGTCCTTGATTCCTTGGATAGGATTGAGAACGAATCGCTTGTCGGCATCACTGATTTCATCCACAATTGCCATGTTAGGCACTGATGGGTACTTCTTATAGTTGCGCCCAAATATCTTATCGAGGCCGAAATACTTAGGAGAGGTTGTAAGCGACTTGATGAAGTCCGCGTAGAGCGGCGTCTGGTCTGGACGTTCGTTCAGGATGTTCGCGTATGGTGTGGCAGTATAGGCGATGTAGGCGCATCGGCTGAACGGGAACGTGTAATCGGTAGAATTCGGTTTACGTGCGATCAGTTCGCAGATGCGCCTGTTGATAGCGCTTCTTTCAATTGCGACCTCAAACACCGTGTTCAGGAAACGGAGGAATGTTCCCGCAGAACGCGGGCCCTTCCCCTTTTCGTTGAAGAACACGAGGACGTCCTGCCTTAGGTTTACGAGAGTACCGTCTATTGCATGTTCATCCAGTTCCAGCAATTTACAATGCGCATCGGTCGAAAGGATATTGTGTAGCTTTGTCTTTACATCGCCAGACAATGCGAGGCTTGTGCACAATGCATCAATGCCCATTGCTTCTCTTGATCCAGGATCGCACTCCGCCTGTTCCTGGATTTCAAATACTCTATCCTGGATATCCTCCATCCAATCGGCAAGGTAGCCAAATGTCTTGTCATCTATCTCAGTGTCGCGGACAACAGCGATCAGGTCGTCCACCTCGCCCTCGGTCAGCGTTGTTTTCTTGCCCGTGTTTGAGTCTGGGGTCGCATAGTCAGCCTCGTCATCGACGATCATTATCCTCATGCTAGGCACTATGGCGGCATTATACTGAAGCCAGGTGAGAATGTTGTTGAGGTTGTTGCGTTCCTTCATCGCAACAGCCCAATAGAACGATGTGTTGTTGGGTGAAAGAAGGTGCGTCGGCGATGCTGCGGCATCTTTGTCCCTGAAGTTCAAGGGAGTCTGCATGTACACGTTCGCCTTTTCGAAATCCTTCTTGACGCGCCTTTCCGTCTGGTCGGCCAATGCGGTGTTGGAGCTTGTAAGCACAATGATCACGTTCCAGCCTTCATCGACGGCCTTGAGCATCAGTCCCACATAATTGCGCGTCTTGCCGGACTGAACACGCCCGACCACGAGGCCATTCACACGCTGTTCGTTCGCTTCGCGCACAGATAGGATATCATTCATCCGCTCAATTATTGACTCTACATCCGTCTTCGTGCGCAAGTCGCCATTGCCGCCTTCAAGAGATTCAATATAATTGCTGAAATAGGAAACGCTGCTCTGCACAAAGGGGAACAGTGGTGCAGGATGGGGAATGGATATCACCATAAAGTTGACGCCGCTGAATATCTGGCCTACGATGTCGCCATATTGGATTTGCGTAAGCGTAATCTCATCGAGAGGAATGAGCGGACTATCGTTGCCAAAACCGGCGAATGCCGCCCCACCCTGCGCTGTGGACACAATATCTGCCAGAAAATCATGATAGTCATCCACACGCTCAAAGTCGGACTTCACTACACCTGATAAACGCTTCACATGTATATAAAACCCCAGAGACCGAGCCATCAGTGTTGCGTTCATTCCTTCGAAAGCTCCTACAAGTCGCGCCTACTTCACAAGGCCTGCCGCGACGGCGCAGAAAAAGAACGTGGCGTGCCTGTAGATCCATGTTCCAGTCTAGGCATCGCCAAACGCCCTGCAAAAAACACGAACTTAAGACACGCCACGCGGGACCTGCCCACGCAGCGTATCTTACATACTCGGCTCTTTGCTGAAAATTGGCGATTTTAGACTGAAGCCAAATACGCAAGATTGCGTACGTTCCCCATTCGCGCATTGCTGCGCTGCAAGGGAGTTGCCGAAATCCTTTCGGGAATTCCCGGCTCCTCGGATCTTGGTTACGAACGGGCAGGATGCCCGTTCTCCCAGTGTTGCGAGGTTCTGGCCGTTGTCATGGCGGTCACGCGGGAAGCGCAACGCCACCAGACTTTGGCCCGATGGCGGACCTTGATGCGTCCGCCGATGTCAAAGAGCAGCCGCTCCCTTTCGGAAGCAGTTGAAATTATATCAAACCCAAGGCGTGCTTTGCAACGGAATGCAGAAGAAAGTTTCGCCGTGGAGTTGTCGAGCGGGGGAGCGGCAGTTGGTTAATGTTGCCAGTGTGAAAATGTTGCCAATGGTCAATTGGCGGTCGCCGCAATGCTGGGCGAGCTATAAGATTTCGATTCTTCGGCGCGCTCGGTGATCGCGCCCTACCGTTTTGGCGCAAACTGAATTGTATAGCATCTTCTTGACACTGCAAGTACGATTCTGATATACTGTGCTGTGCAAAGGAGAATCAGAATTATGGCACAGGTAAACTTCAGAATTGACGATGAGACCAAGCGGCAGGCCGAAGAACTCTTCGCCCAGATGGGGCTCACAATGTCCTCGGCGATCATGGTGTTCATCCGTCAATCCATCAACGAGCGCGCTATTCCGTTCAAGGTGCAGGCACGCGATCCTTCAGCACGTCCTATCTCGGAGCTGCTTCAGAGGATAGACGACGTGGAACATGGACGCAACTGCCATTACCATGATCTCCTTGAAGATGACAAGGCGGTGGCAAGGCCGCGATCCAAGTCGCCCCGCACCTCACGTCGCAGCCGGAGGACCGTCGCGTGAAAAAACTTTGGCACGACCGCGCGTGGGACGAATATTCCGCCTGGCAGGTCCGCGACGCGAAGACGCTCAAGCGAATCAACAACCTTCTGAAAAGCATTGATAGAAACGGCTACGGCTGCATTGGCAACCCGGAACCGCTCAAAGACAATCTTTCTGGTTGGTGGAGTGTCCGTATTGACCAGCAGAACCGAATCGTCTTTCGAATCGAAGGCGATACGCTCCGAATCTATTCCTGCGCGGGGCATTATGAATAAACCCCAGCTGTGGCACCGGCAGGTGTCCCGTTTCATGCGAGCGGTTCGCGGTAGCGGAAGGCGGTGATGCCTGTTGCCTTGCGTGTGGCGGGCGAGAAGTCGATCACGGCGCCTTCCAGCGTGGCGGGGCCTTCGGCCACGTCAAAGCGGGCGGGGATGCCGGTGAGGAACTTCTGCAGCACGGGCTTGAAGTCGCGTCCGATCGAAGAATACCAGGGGCCGGTCATGCCAAGGTCGCTCTGAAAGGCGGTGCCGCCTGGAAGGACGACTGCGTCGGAAGTCTGCACGTGCGTGTGCGTGCCCACGACTGCGGTGACGCGTCCGTCGAGATAGTGGGCAAGCGCGATCTTCTCGCTTGTCGCCTCGGCGTGGAAGTCGACGAACGCGGGAACGTCCTTGGGCATTTCCCTGATCGCAGCGTCGGCCGCGCGGAAAGGACAGTCCATCGGGCCCATGAAGACGCGTCCCTGCAGGTTCAGCAAGGCGAAGCGGCAGATGGGCGTGGTGACGAGGGTCCAGCCCTTCCCGGGAGCGGACTGCGGGAAATTCGCCGGGCGCACCACGTTCTGAAGCTGTCCTATCGTCGAGGCGAACTCCTTCTGTCCCCACGCATGGTCGCCTAGCGTAATCGCGTCAGCGCCAGCGTCGAATATCTCCTTCGCGAGCGCCACGGTGAGGCCAGATCCTGCGGCCGCGTTCTCGGCGTTCACCACCACCGCCGCCACGCCAAGTTCGCGGCGGATTCGCGGAAGGTTCTCGCGCAGGATGCGACGTCCGGGCGATCCAACCACGTCGCCTAGCATCAAAAGCCTCATCGTCACCCCCAGAAAAGATAGAGTTCAACGGGATAGACGAGCGCCGGCAGAAAGATGATCGAGTCGAGCATGTCGAGGAAGCCGCCCATGCCGGCGGGCATGAAAGTGGCGGAGTCCTTTACGCCGCATTCGCGCTTGAACCTGCTCTCGATCAGGTCGCCCGCCGTTGCCGCGAGCGCGAAGCATATTCCCGCAGGCACCACAAGCGGCCATGTGAAGTACTTCCAGAGAAGGCAGTGATCGCCCCATCCGAACTTTCGCGCGAGAGCCAGGAAAACCGCCGCGGTCGCGGTGGCGAAAACCATCGAGCCCGCAAGCCCCTCCCATGACTTCTTGGGGCTTATCGCCGGGCACATCTTGTGCTTGCCGAACGCCATGCCGAACGCGAAGCCGCCGGTATCCGAGAACTTCGCGAGCGCGATCACGGCGAGCAGTGTGTAGAGCCCCACGCGGGTATCGGGCATCGAGAAGAGAAACACGTCCGGGTCGCCCGCGAGCTGCACAAGGCGCAGGAAGAACGAAAGTAGGAACGGCACGTAGAGGAAGCCGGCCAACGTCACGGCGATTGTGCCGATGGGCTTAGTGTAGCGCGGCGAAAAGAGGACGATGCACGAGAGGAGGAACATGACCGGCACTCCTCCAGCGCACAGGCCAACCATGCCGCCGGCGAATCCCACCGGACCCGGAAACGCAGCAGTGGCGATTATCCATGCCGCGCCTAGCATGAGCCCGAACCACGTCACGGGCTCGTACTTGCGCGTCATCTGGTAGAACTCAAGCTGCACCAAGAGCGAAATCGCCAGCAGAAAGATCGGCACCACCTTCAGCGGACAGTACAGGAAGAACACGACAACCGCCGCGCCAACCGCGAGCCCGCACAACGTTCTCTTCAATGTCGGGTTCACAGCGCGATCCTGAGTGTTGACTCGCGGGCGGGTCCGATGGAGAGAATGCCGAGCTTGGCGCCGGAAAGCTCTATGAGACGATCGACGTACGCCTTGGCCTTCGGCGGAAGATCCTCGATGCGTGTGATGTTGGAGGTCTCGCACATCCAGCCGTCCATCTCCTCGTAGATGGGCTTCACGCGCGCGAGCTCGGAGGATGAGCTCGGCATGTAGTCGATGCGTTTGCCGTCCAGCTCGTACGCGACGCAGATCTTGATCTTCGGGAGCGTGTCGAGCACGTCGAGCTTCGTGAGCGCCCAGTAGTCCACGCCGTTCACCTGCTGCGCATAGCGCGCGATTACGGCGTCGTACCAGCCCGTGCGGCGCGGACGCTTCGTGACGGCGCCGAACTCGTGCCCGCGCTCGGCCATCGTGCGTCCGTCGGAATCCTGCTTGTCTGCGGCGTTGTAGAGCTCGGTGGGGAACGGGCCTTCGCCGACGCGCGTTGTGTACGCCTTGACGACGCCGACGACGCAGTCGATGTCGCGCGGGGACAGTCCTGTGCCGATGCACGCGCCGCCGGAGGTGGGATTGGAGGAGGTGACGAACGGATAGGTGCCGAAGTCGATGTCGAGCATCGTGCCCTGGGCGCCTTCCATGAGGATCGCCTTGCCTTCGGCCTTGGCCTTGTGGAGTAGAGGCACGGTGTCGATGATGTAGGGGGAGAGCTTCTCCTTGGCGGCGGCGTAGATGGCCACGATCTCGTCGGCGTCGAGCTGGTAGTCCTTGATGGTGCAGCCAGGCACCTCGATCTGGTCGCCTTCGTCCACGCGCTCTGCCTTGAGCATGCGCAGCTTCGCGTTCGTCTCGGCCACCTGCTCGCGCACGAGGTCGAGGAAGTCGGCGGAGAGCATGTCGCCGCACCTGAGGCCCGTGCGGCTCACCTTGGCGGCGTAGGCGGGACCTATTCCGCGGCCGGTGGTGCCGATCTTCTTCTCCTTCGCGCGTGCGGCCTCCTCGGCCTTGTCGAGGGCGCGATGGTAGAGCATCACCATCTGGGTGCGGGTGGAGATGAAGAGACGCCCGCGGCACTCCACGCCGGTCTTGCGCATCGTCTCGATCTCCTCGATGAGGTCAAGGGGGTTCATCACCACGCCGTTGCCGATCACGCATATCTTGCCCTCGTGGAGTATGCCGCTGGGGATGAGCCGCAGCACGCGCTTCACGCCGTCCGCGATCACGGTGTGGCCCGCGTTCGAGCCGCCCTGGTAGCGCACCACGTAGTCGGCCTTGCTCGTGAGCACGTCGATGATCTTGCCTTTTCCTTCGTCGCCCCATTGGGACCCGATCAGAACCGTATTCATTGAATTAAAATCTCCGCCTTCATTCTTCCTGTTGAAAACCAACGCGCGTATTATACCAAATCCGGCGGCAAATTGGAATCTCGCATGATAGTTCCCGGATAGTTCCATAATGACATAATGCCACAATGCCATAATTGTGAAATTGTGTAAATGTGTAAATGTGGCATTATGAAATTGGGCTTCGCCGCCAATGCCCAATGCCTCATTTCCATAATTACATAATTCCACAATTGCAGATTCATCAAGTTCCCCATCCGAGAGCGAGAACGGCACCTGCGCTCCGCAGTCAATGGCGTATAGCAGATCCGAACTGCCGTCCGCCATCACGGGCACAATGCCGACATCAACGCACACAGGCCATCTGCCGCCCTGCAAGGCGACATTGAGCCTGACTAGACGGCGGTTCGGATCGGACGCCCGCTGCATCGCCCATGCGGCATAGCCGCCCGCAGAAGCAATCTCTGTTGCATTACCCGGAAACGCCGCAGCCGCCCACGCATCGCTCTGATTCCACACGGGTGCGCCTAGCGGCGTCTCCGGCTCTGGATCAATCATGTTGGGCAGTCCGTCGAAGTCCAAGTCGAGCGGATGCACACGCGAGTAGGCAATCGTGTGGTCGTCGTAGCGGTATTCGAAGCTGCCATCCGCGAACAGCTCCGCCTGGAAGTTGGTGAGGCTGTTGACATCGCGGTTGACTGGCGAGTTCTCCCATGTCACCACCAGAGAGTTGGACGGCGAGACGGCGTGCCAGAACACGTTGGAGACGCCGCCCGGCAGAAGGTTCCAGTTGAAGGACGGCACTACCGCAAGCGGCGCGTCAAACGGCGGCGGGAAGTAGTTCGTGTGGACGTTCGGGCGCAGCTCGCCCTCGGAGAAGACAGTGATCTCCTCAAGGATTCCGTCGCGCCACGGGAAGAACCAGCCGTATGGTGCAATCCGCGTCTTGTCCTTGTATCCACCGCGCGCAAGCCATGGCGTGCATGTCTGCGGAGCGTCAAAGGCATCGCGCCCGACTATCTCGCGGCTCTCGCGCGTCTCAACCACGCGCCAGCCGTTGGAGATGTCTGATTCTGAAATTATGGAATTGTGCAATTGTGACATTGAGGCATTATGAAATTGAGCTTCACCATCAATGCCCAATGCCTCATTTCCATAATTCCACAATTCCATAATGCCATAATTCTGGGGCAACTTTGCAAAGCCCCTGAAAACGCCAACCGCGGCCATCGTGCCCATCATCACGGCAAAGAGCGCGCCGTGCGCCCTCACAAGCAACGACAACACCTTCGCGCGATTGCGGATGAACTTCGCACCCGCTAGAAGCGCGCAGACGCCCAGCAGCGTCCCAAGCGTTGCGGTGACGATGCACCCGTATAGATGCTCAAACCCCAATGCGTCACCTCATGTAGAACACGGTTCCCGCAACGGACACCTTCACCGGCGCAACCGAACCTTCCACGCCCGCGCCACGCACGACAACGCGCGCCAGATTCCATGACGTATCGTAGAGCCATCGTGGCGGGCCGGTCGAGAGGTCGTTGAACAAGGCAGTGCCTTCGGCAGTCGCGAGAAGGCGCGAAG
>JAFUDL010000418.1 GCA_017459225.1 Kiritimatiellia bacterium | reverse complement strand
TCGATCGTGATGATGTACCCTTCGTGCGTGCGGTTGATGCCGTTCAGCAGGGTGGCGAGGGTGGTGGACTTTCCGCTGCCCGTCGGGCCGGACACTATGACGAGGCCGTCGCGCTGCTTGCAGAACTCGGCGATCGAACGCGGCAGCCCCAGCTCGCTCATCGAGCGGAACGTGTTGTCTAGGCGGCGCATTGCGATTGCCGTGGTGTTCGCCTCGCGGAAGAGGTTGAAGCGGTAGCGCGCGCCGTCCGGAGCGGTTATCGCGCCGTCAACCGAGCCTTCCTGCATGAGCGTGCGGCGAACGCGCTCCGTTCCGTCGGGGCAGCCGAGGGGGAGAGTGGCGAGGCCGAGCTCCATCGCTATCTCGTCCACCTGCTCGCCGTTGAACGACATCAGGTCGGGCCTGGGCGACAGCCGGCCGCGCACGCGGAAGCGCGGCGGCTGGTTGGTGGTAAGATGAATGTCGCTCGCGCCCAGACTGGCGCATTCGGCGAAAAGACTTTCGAGAATCGGCAGCATGGGCGCGCTCCTTGGTCAGGGGTTGCGTTGGCAGGGTCAGCCCTGCGAAGTAGAGGACTCGTTCGTGAACTGCGGACGGCGTCCCCTGTAGAACCACATCATCACGGGCGTCGCCACGAAGACGGACGAGAACGTGCCCGCCACCACGCCGATGAGCATCGTGAGCGCGAAGTCGAAGATCGACCCGTCGCCGAACGCGAAGAGCGCCACCACGGCGAAGAACGTGGTGATGGACGTAATCACCGTACGGCTGAGGCACTCGTTGAGCGCGCGGTTGCAGAGCGTCTTGAAGTCGCTCTTCTGGTCCTTGCGCAGGTCTTCGCGGATGCGGTCGAACACCACGATCGTGTCGTTCACGGAGTAGCCGATGATCGTGAGGATGGCGGTGATCACCAGCAGCGACACCTGGCGGCCGCAGAGCGAGAACAGGCCGAGCGAGATCAGCGCGTCATGCGCAAGAGCCACGAGCGCGCCGAGACCGAAGCCAAACTCGAAGCGGAACGCCACGTAGATCAGAATCGCGCAGAGCGAGAGCGCCACGGCCCAGGTGCCGGACTTCTTGAGATCCGCGCCGACCATGGAGCCGACTTCGTCCACGGAAATGGACTTCACATTGGACTTGGGGAACGCGCTCTGGAGCGTCTTCGTCACGTATGCGCCTACGTCGCCCTTGGCGACGGTCTTGCCCTTCTCGGTGTCGGCCGTCTCGCCGGTCTTCACTAGCAGCGTGGAGTCGCCCACGCCTTCCTGATACTGGATGACGGCGGCGTTGTCGAAGGACGTGAGCGCCTTGCGCACGTCGCCGACGGAGGGCTTCGCCTTCTGGTCAACGGAGTACACGAGCGACGTTCCACCCGTGAGGTCCACCGCCAGCACAGAGGCAGGCTGCGTGAACGCGCGGATGAAGAATATCGCCACTGTCAGCGCCACGAGCGCGAAGGCCGCGATGCTAACGGGGCGGCCAAGCTTCACGAAGTCCACGTTAGGCACCTTCTTGAAGATGTTGAGCATCTTGAAGGGCTTCATCGACTCGCTGTTCGTGGTCTTGTCGAAGACGAGGCGCGTCACAACCACGGCGGTGAACATCGAGATGATCACGCCGCCCGTGAGGGTGATGGCGAAGCCGCGAACGGGGCCCGTGCCTACGATGAAGAGGATGATGCCGGTCACGATCGTTGTGATGTTGGAGTCGACGATCGCGGTGAATGCGCGGCCGTAGCCGTTCTTTATCGCGCCGCCTACCGAGCTCTTGGCTGCGAACTCCTCGCGGATGCGCTCGAAGATGATCACGTTGGCGTCAACGGCCATGCCGAGCGTAAGCACGAGGCCGGCGATGCCGGGCATCGTGAGAACGGGCAGCTGCAGCGAGCCTGTGGCGCCCATGGAGGCGTCCTTCGCGAACACGCCGAGCACGTTGGCCACCACCACGAGGGCGGCTGGCAGAAGCGCGATGTCGAGGAAGAGCGCGATGTCGGCCACGAGACCGGCGTACCAGTAGTAGATGAACATGAAGAGCGCAACGAGCGCGAAGCCGAGGCACGCGGCCACCACGCCGGCGTGCTTGGCGTCCTCGCCCACGGTGGGCGACACGGAGGACTCGGCAAGGAGCTTGAGCGGGGCGGGCAGGGCGCCTGCGTTGAGATCGTTCGCAAGCTGCTGCGCCTCGGATGCGGAGAAATGACCCGTGATCTGGCCTCTGTTGGTGATCTCGCTCTGGATCACCGGCGCCGAAATGAGCGTGTCGTCAAGGATGATCGCAAGCTGGCGACCGCGGCCGGTGGGGTTCTTCGGACCGTTGGCCATGTAGTTGCGCGTGACCTGGCCGAAGAGCTTCGCGCCCTTGGAATAGAAGGAGAATGCGATCGCGAGATTGTTCATGTTGTCGCGATCCACGGCGGCCGAAGTGAGATACTCGCCAGTGATCGGCTGGGGATTGCCCTGCGCGTCGCGCACAGGGGCGCTGCGGCTCACGAAGGCGCCGACGTAGGACGTGCCGTCCTTGGCCTTCTCCAGCATGAACTGGTAGCGGGGATCGGGCACATGGAACGCCGCAAGGCGCGCCGCATAGCCGGGACGTGAGGCCACCTTGTCAAAGTTGGCCGAGCGCACGAAGCCAGCACCGCCGCGCTCATAGCCCTCAGGGCACGCATCGGTGGCCATCAGCTTGGCGATGAGCTCTTCGCTGCGCGGATGCAGAAGGCGGAACTCAAGGAACGCTGCGCTCTGAAGCGACTTCTTCATCTTAGCTCGTGTATCCTCGTCGATGCCGGGCAGCTGCACGAGCAGACGGTGGTCCTTCATGCCCTGGATGACGGGTTCGTTCATGCCCATGCCGTCAACGCGGCGGCGCACCACCTGCACGATGCGGGCGTCGCTGCCCCTGAGCGTATCCTCGATCCTCTTCTCCACCTGAACTGTGTCGTTGGAGAGCGAGGGATTGGCAGCCACGATCGTCTCGCGCAGCTTGTCCTTGTCCACGCCCAGCGTGAAGGACGTTCCGCCCTTCAGATCAAGGCCAAACCGAAGCTTGTCCTTCACGGGGAACATGACATAGAAGGAGAATGCCGCGATGATGAACAGCGCGAGCCATTTCCAGATGTTGTTGCGCGACGTAGAATCAGTATTCATTTAATGCCTCTTGGGTCCTTTTGCGAAACAGAAAAAATATTATAGTAAATCTGCGGCGGAATTTCAAGTACCTAACCGCAGAATCCGTCAGGGGGCGGAAACCGGCACTCCCTGGGTCTTTTTGTTGGTGCGAACGCGCACGGTCTTGGGGAGGGACGCCACAACCGCGCCGTCAGTCACCGTGGCGCCGTTGAGGTCAAGCGTCTTCAGCGCGGGCAGCTTTGCCGCGAACGCCACCGAAACAGGCTCCTTCGCGCCTGAAAGATCCACCACCTCGAGCGCCGTGAGCGCCGCGAGCGCGGCCGTGTTGACATAGCGGCTGCCCGGCAGCTCAAGCTTCTTCAGCTTCTTGTTGTTGGCAAGAAACGCCAGATCCCCCACGGGCGTGGACAAGTTGCCGCCATCCATGTTCCACAGGCGCAGATACGTGAGGTTCGGCAGCGAGGCGATAGGAGAGAGGTCGGGTATCTTCTCCGCGAAGATCTTCACCTCTTCGGCCTGCGGCACCTGGCGCAGCCACTCTATCGAAGTCATCTTCGTTAGACCGCCGTGGAACTTCTTCACCTGCTTGAGCGCGCCGAGCGAGGCATATCCCTCGGGCGGCAACTCGGCGGCGTAGAAGTAAACCCGGTCGAGCTTGGGGCACGCGGCGAGCGGAGAGAAGTCCTTGAGCTTAGACCCGTAGAACTCGATGTCGGCAAGCTCCGTCATTCCCGCAAGCGGCGAAAGGTCGGCTATCTCCGAGTAGGTGAAATCGAGCGAACGTATCTTGCGCAGAGCGGCAAGCGGGGCGATGTCGAGGTTCTTGACGTCCTTTATCGCCAGCTTCGTGGCGTTGGAGAGAAGCGCGAAAGGCGCAAGCGTGGAGAGCTGCGAGCCGGAGACGCTCACCTCGGTCGCCGAGGGGAACTGGGCTATCGCCGCAGCCACGGTGGCGTCGTCCACCTTGCTGAACTGGAGGCGCACGTTCTGCGTGGACATCCCGGCCTCGTCGATCTTCTGCTTCGCCGCGGCAATCTGCTCGGGAGTGGCGGGCTTCGAGAAGCGCAGCGAGCCGTACTTGAACTCGGGCTCGGCCGTGTCGGCCGCCGTGGTGCGGGCCTTGGCGAACGCCGCCACATCGGCGGCAGGAACGGCCACCGCCGGAGCCGCAGCGGCAGGCGCCTGCACCGCTGGCGGCGCTGCCACTGGCTGCTGCTGCACGGCAGGAGCCTGGACAACGGGCTGCTGGACAACTGGCTGGGCCACGACAGGCTGCTGCACCATGACCGGCTGCTGCACCACCACGGGCTGGGTGACAACGGGCTGCTGCACAACGACCGGCTGGGCAACCACCACTGGCTGATGCACCACCACGGGCGGAGGTGGAGGCGGAGGTGGTGGCTGAGATGCTTCGATGGCGATCGTGGCAGCGGTGCCGAGCACGTCCATTGCCTTCGTGAAGCCCTCTGGATCCGAAGTGCAGCCGGCGCACACTAGCGCAGCGCAGCCGAAGGCGACTTTGAGGTTTTTCATGTTTCTTCTCCTTTGCATGATGAAATTCGACTATTTCTTCGCGGGAACTTCGCCAGTGGCGTCGAGAATCCAGGCGACGTCCGCCCAGCATGGATGCTCCTTGTCCTTGTAGAGTTCGCGCAGAATGGGCTGCTTCACCGTCTCGTCGCGGTTCAGGACGTCGTTGAACACCGTCTCGAGCATTTCCTTGGGCAGCTCCTTGTCGAGGAGGATGCCCACGAGAAGCATCGCGTTGTCGTCTGGCACAAGGTTAAGCGCGCGCTGAAGGCATTCCTCCTGGCGGGACTTCGGCACTTTGCAGAAATCATCGTGGAACCGGGTGATGTCGGCTTCCGTCACCGCATCGGCCAGCTCGCGCCACTTGTCGGTGAGCGCGTCGAAGGCGTCAACAAGCTTCTCCTCGCGTTCGGACTCCGTCTCGGGATCAGGTGTGGACGGCGGTTCGTACACAGGGTCGTCATCACCGTCCGAAGATACGCTCATCCCTGCATCGCCGTCGTCGTTGCTGGACTCGTCTTCGGCAGCCTTCTCCGCCTTGGTCTTGGCACCACCCTTCCGCACCGCGGCCGTATTCTCTTCGCCTGGCCTGTAGAACGACGCCGAGTCGTCGCTCTCCGCACGGCGCGCGGACCACAGCCACGCCACGCCCGCCACCAGCAGAACCGACGCCGCCAGCAGCATGACGTTCCTCAACCTCTGACCACCGTTACGCATCATCATCGGCGCCTCTCTTCTTTCTGCGCGCGAGACGGCACACGATGCGGTCCGCGCCAAGGTTCTTGAATCCCAGCGCGAGAAGCAGCTTCCCGAACCAGCCCGCCGCCTCCGCGCGCACTTCGCGCAGCTCTATCCCCTCGCGTTTGCAGAGCGCCCGGAAGTCGTCGAACGTGAAGAAGTGCGTGTTCGGCGTGTCATACCATTCGAACGGCAGTTCGCTGCCCACTGGCATGCGCCCGGTGAAGAGCAGATGGAAGCGGATTCCCACGTCGGCGAAGTTCGGTATCGTCACCACGGCCTCGCGCGCCTTGTCGAGGATGTTCACCAGAATCTCGCGCGGCTTCTTCACGGTCTGCAGCGTCTCGCTTAGAACGGCGAGATCGTACGCGCCGTCGGGAAGAAGCCCAAGGCCCTCGTCGGCGTCCTCGTATAGAACATCGTGGTTCGCGCCCACGCTGCCCACGATCTTGTCGAAGTCGATGTCGATGCCTGTGCCCGTGACGCGCTTCTCGCGCAGGAGCGTGAGCAGCGAACCGTTGCCGCAGCCGATGTCGAGAACTCGCGAACCCTCGGGCACCATATCCACAATCGGCGCGTGCTTGCGTCTCTTCGCCGGTTCCACCTCGCGCACGCGCGGAGAGAAGAAGGCGCCCATCAGCCTGCCGAGCTCCTTGGTGTGGGTGAGGAAGCCGTCGTGGCCAACCTTGATGTCGAGGTGGGCGTAGCTCACGTGCTTTCCCTGGCGCAGCATCGCGGCGGCGATGGATCGGCTCTGCTCCTCGCTGAAGAGCCAGTCGCCGGAAATCGAGATGAGCAGCAGCCGCGAGGTGATCCGGCGGCACACTTCGTCTAGTGAGCCGTACTTTACGGACGCATCGTAGCGGTCCATCGCGTGCGTGATCTGCAGATACGAGTTTGCGTCGAAGCGGGCCAGGAACTTCCTCGCCTGGTAGCCGAGATAGCTCTCGATGGCGAACATGGTGCCGAACCTCGCCGCGTGCTCCTCCTTCCACGCAGGATCCCTCGCCAGCCAGTCCTCCTGCAGCTTGCGCCCGAAGCGGCGGTTCAGAAGGTCGAGCGAGAGGTAGGTGATGTGCGCCACCTGGCGCGCCTGCGCGAGGCCGTTGTTCGGACGGTCCTCCGGAGCCTTATCGTAGTAGTCGCCGCCATGCCAGTGCGGATCAAGCGTGATCGCATAGCGCCCCACGATGTCGAAGGCTAGAGCCTGCGCGTTCAATGCCGCGCCGGACGCTATCATCACCGCAGCGTCCACCTCGTCCGGGTGCGCCGCGATCCACTCTATCACCTGGATTCCGCCGAAGCTTCCGCCCACGAGCCCTGCCAGGTGGGTGATGCCGAGATCTCGCAGAAGCGCGCGGTACACCTCCACCGTGTCGCCGATGGAGAAGCGCGGAAACGCCCCGCCCCAGGGCTTGCCAGTTGCCGGGTTCACGCTGGAGGGGCCAGTGGTGCCCTTGCAGCCGCCAAGCACGTTTGCGCATACAACGCGGAAGCGGTTCGTGTCGATGGCCTTGCCCGGGCCCACTATCCCCTCCCACCAACCGGTGGGCGCGTCGTCTCCTGGGTGCCTTCCCGCCACGTGCGCGTCGCCCGTGAGAGCGTGGCATATGAACACCACGTTGTCGTTCTCGGGCTTTTCGAGTCCGCAGCTCTCCCACGCCACGTCCACGCGCGGCAACACGCCACCCTCCTCGAGGCGGAATCCCCCCTCGGGCAGCTTCAATGTGGTCACATGCGTCTCTACAACGCCCACACAGTTCTTTTCTTTCTCACTCACGGCAGGCGATATTATCTCATATTCAGCCGCCAGGCACAAGCGCAAAACGGAACATCGGAGATGTGAATGACATCTAGCGCTCCACGTCAGAAGTCATGTTCCCTGGCCGCCAGCTGCAAGCGGATCTTCTCGAAAGATTCGCGCATGCGGACCTCTGAACCCCACGCCACGCGCTTGCGCTCTGGACTCAGAATGCGGCAGTGTCCGGTGACTATGTTGCGCTCTAGCTTCCACCCGCGGCAGTCGTCGAGAACATCCCACCACACTCCCGCATCCATCACCTTCCACTCCATGTTTACGCGCCCCTGCGGCACGCGCACCTGGGCGGACTTCGACGGCTTGCCGTCAAGGATGCGCCGCAGTTC
>JAFUDL010000417.1 GCA_017459225.1 Kiritimatiellia bacterium | reverse complement strand
GGCGAGAGCCAGTCCCACGAGGCAGGGCCGCCCATCGCCGCCGTCGCGAAGCTCTCCAGCACCGCCACCTCTGGCTCCTCGCGGCCTAGCTCCTTCAGCGTGGGACCAAGCGGTGCGACGAGTCCGTTCAGCAGCTCGCGCAGGCGCGCTGCCGACTCGGGCGAGGTGTACGTGTAGCCCGTCTCGCTGCCCGTCTCTGCGATCGTGCCCCAGCCATGGAACATGATGCCCTTCACGGGCTTCGCGATCATCGACCACACCGCCTCCTGCAGGGAGTCCGCCGGAATGGTGGGGAAGCCGGCACGCGGACGCTTCTGCACCCACATGGGCAGCGGGGAAACAACCACATTGGACGGCGCAAGCTGGGCGCGGTAGCAGATGAGCTGCGTCATGATCATCGGCTGCTGCCCCGCACGCCCCGCCGCCATCGCGAGAATCTCCTCCGCCGGACCCGCCACGTTCATCGGCTCCGGCAGCGCGTACACCCACTGGTTGAGCACATCCACGTCGCCGCCAGAACCCCACTTTGGCGGACACCTCACCGCTGGATCCCAGAAGCTGAAGAACGGACGCCTCTTCTGCGCCGCGCTCCCGTCGCCATAGCGCCCTGCCGTCTTGCGGTACTCGTCCGCAATCGCTCCCGTGTATCCCGGCCATCCGTCGCCGCCGCCCCAGAACCAGCTGTAGTATGCGTAGATCGGGTCGTCCACCGGCACCACGCCGTTGGGGAAGCGCGCCTCGGCGGACTTCAAATCGAACGTCTTTCGCGTCACCTCGGGCGGCACGTCGCGTCCCGTCTCTGCCTTGTAGCGCAGATGCTCCGTGCGGAACGATGGCGCCGTATGGTCGCGCAGCTCGGAGCACGGCAGCACGCCCGCGAACGCTGGATGGCCGCCCACGCGCGCCATCTCTGCGGCGACGATCCTCCGCGCATAGTCCACGAGCTCGGAATTCGACACCTCCGGCAGCTTATGCCCGCGCGAGTCGGCATACGGCGTTCCGTCGCGCCGGCAGCGGGAGTACTTCTCCACGTCGCCGTCCGGGTAGCGCACGCCCTGCGAATGCATCATGCGCATCCCGGCCGCAAGCGCGCGGTCGTACATGTCGGTAATCTGGCGCGCCTGCTCGCGCGTGCACTCGGGCGACGCAAGGCCGTCGTAGCGCAGCACGTGCGTGAAGCCGAAGTCGCGCACCACCTCGTCCGTGCCGCTCGATCCCCACATCACGGCCGGCATCCGGTCCGCAAACACAGGACCGATCGCCATGTCGAAGGTGTTCGTGGCGGCGACGTCCTTCCCGTCCGGTGTGCGGCCCGCGAATCGGACCGAAACAGGGTATTTGCCCGGACGCAGACGCGTCTCGAGGGGCTTCACGAAGAACTCCGTCCACTTGCCGGCCTCCAGTTTCAGAAGCCCCTTCCACTCCATGTGCTTGTATACCTTCCCGCCAGAGGGATCAAGCTCGTCGATTTCGCAGGTGACGTCCGTGAGGCTGCCGGGGCCGCGATAGAAGGCCGACACGGCGAACGCCGCGTTCGTTTCGCCGCGCTCGAACGCGCGACGGCCGTCGGGGCGCAACGCGAGTGGCGGACGCGCGAGCGGCGTCACCGCGATGCGGCGGATGTATCCGTTGAACGGTCCGTAGAGGCTACAGATGCGATCGCCCACGACCGGGCGGCGCGTCGGATCTGGCATGATCGGCCCGGCCTTCGCGAGATAGCTTTCCTGCTTCTTTCCGTCGAGGTTCCACCGCACGGTGCCGAGCGCGTCGTATTCGATGCGCAACCGCACGGGAACGCCCGCCTTCGGCGTGAAGGTGGGTCCCGTTGCAAGGCATGTCATGTCGCCGAGGCCCGCGTAGAACTGAGCCGTCCATGTATCGCCCGCCTGGCGGAACATCACCTGCAGGCCCTTGTCGCGGCACTTCGGCTTGTAGTTGACGGCCATCGTGTCGAAGACGTGCAGCGAGCGCGGCGCGGCGGCGGCCGCGCGGTCGGCCTCGTTCGTCCATGCGACGAATGGCACCACCTCGGCCTCGAAGGCAAACGCCTCGGGCAGCTTGACCTCAGGGAACTCGACGCCCGCACCATCCTTGCCCGTAACGTTTCGCGCGATCTGCGCGGGCGAAAGTCCCTGCGGATCGATGACGGCGCACGCGCGCAGCTTTCCGCCTTTCGGCAGGCCTTTCGTAAAGTCCCATTCGAACGCGCCGGCCGTCGCAGCAGACGACTCTCCTTCCGCGCCTGCGCCAAGGCCACGCAAGAATGCAGCTGCGGCTGCTGGACGGTCGGTGTTGATGTAGTCAAGCCCGAGTTCCATCGCAAGCCGCCAGGCCTCGGGATTGTCGGGATATCCCCAAAGGCGGAACTTGGAACCCTTCTCATGGGCCTGGCGGACTGCCGCGCGGATCTTCTCCTTGTCCTCCTCCGCCATCACTCCCGAACGCCAGCGGGTGTAGGCGCGCGCGTAGTGGCTGATGAGCGGCACGCGCTTGTACTGTTCGTCGGCAAGCACTCTTGTGGGCGGCATGTCGAAGAACACGAAATCCGGGTATGTGAAAAGATCCTCGACCTTCGAATGGTCGCCCGTCACCGTCAGCCTCGCCGCCGATGGATTCTTCGCGATGTCGAAGCATTCGCGAAATCCCTCCTTCTCGATCATCTCCACGAGACGGTCGAGCGCGGGCTTTCCGTTCTTCAGGTCCACAAGCAGCTGAATGGGTTTCCCGTTCGCACGCGCGCGCCCGCCGTTCTTGCGCATGACCGAGCGCAGCGGCTCAAGATAGAGGCGGCGGAGAGAGTTCTCCTTTCTCAGCTCCTTGCGGGAGTGCGCAACGAGCAGGTCGCCGTCCACAAGGAAAATGTCGGCCTCGATGGAGTCTGCCCCTGCCTCGTAGGCGCCCCAGAACGGACGCTTCTGCGCGTAGTCGTTGTGGGAGTGTATCAGCATCTCCCCACGCCCGGGCTGCACCCCCCGCGCGATTCCGCCCACGCTCTCCGGCGCGGCCGCCACTGCGACCGAAGCAAACAACGACGCAACAAGCGTAACGAATAGACTTTTCACCTTTCGTGCACCTTTCATTTGACGCCGGAATTCTTCACTGCAGCTTCTTCAGCTCGCCGCCGAAGAAGTAGATCGGCGAGCCCGAGAGCGGCAGGGTATAGACGCTGCCTTCGTGCGGCGGACGCACCCGCGCGCCTGCCACGTCGAGGAACGTCATGTTCGGCGACGTGAACTCCACCTTGCGATCATGCGCGGCGCGTACGGTCCACACCATTCCCGCCTGGCGCTTGTCTGGACGCGTCCACTGCGGGAAATACACGTTTCCGTCGGCCGAGCGCCACGCGCCGCCCTTCTGCACGCTCCCCGCAGGACGCGCCGCGACGAATGTCATGTACGCTCCGTACGCGGGCTTCGGCGCGAAGTTGTCATGCACCATCCCAAAGTACGACTCCGGATCGTACGGGTTGACGTCCGGCTGGCGGAACTCGTACCAGAAGAACCTCTCCACCCCCTCGGCGAACGCGATGCCCAGCGCGCGCGCCACCATCTTCGCCTGGCGCGCCTCGCTGCTCGTGCCATGGCCGCCGCCCATCACGCCGCTCACTACCACGGCTCCCTTCATGTCGCTGTTGAACTTGTACACAGCCGCGGCCACGGCCTCGATTCCGTTCGTGGGCGCGGAGAGAATCGGCACGAACCTGTCGCCATCCTTCAGAAGGCGGTCCGTGAAGAAACGCGTGGCAGAAAAACTCTTGGCCTTGATGCCAGACGCCGCGACGGGACGCACGCTCATGGACTCTGGATAGCGCTTGTCGATCCAGAACGCCGTCTCCGCTATGCGAAGGCGCCTGCGGTCATCCCACGTCTTCGCCTTGTCGTCCCTCCGCATCGTGCCGTCTGGCGCGGCGCGCCAGGCGTACCACATCGGCATTCCGCCCAATTCAACAAGCACGCCGCCCGCCTTCACAAACTCGAACACTGCGTCGACCGAGTCGGCTGCGTAGTCCTCGTTGAAAGGATACACCACAGCGTCCACATCGCCCTTCGCAAGGCGCGCGGCGAGTTCGGCGGATCTGCACACCTCCACGCTCGAGCCACTTGGCAGAACGTCGAGAAGGTGCAGCCGCGCCGAATCGTCAACGTCGCCCTCCACGTCGGCACGCGCCGGCACGTACACCGTGCGCCACGTCTTCGCATCGGGACGCGCCGCCTTCAGGCCCGCGAGCATAACTTCGCCCTGCCCTATGCCCTGGCGGTGCGTGGGCCAGCCCACCTCCGTGATCCACAGCGGCTTCTTCGCGTCTCCGTACTTCGCCATCACGCGGCGCAGCTTCTCGATCTGGGCGTCCATCGAGCCCTCCGGACGCCCAGGATGCGAATACGGGTGGATGTTCATGATGTCGAACCACTTAGCGCCGCCGAGCTTGTACACCTCCTCGATGAAGCCGAGCGGAACGCCCGCCGTGCCGCCGAACGCCACGCGCACTTCCGGCTCGGCCCTCTTCGCCGTCTCGTACGTTCGCCGCAGAAGCGCAACATAGTTCGTGGGATTGGGGCTCTTCCAGAAATTCGTAATGTTCTCCTCGTTCCACACTTCGACAACCGGCAGACGCCTTCCGTAGCGCGTCACGACCCTGCGCACGTACTCGCCCCATGCGTCGAGATGTTCGTGGGCGGGATGAGCCCAGGGCACGCTGTAGCCGAGAATCGGCAGCAGCCTCACGCCCTCGGCCTCGCATTCCGCAACCACTCTGTCGAAGTTGGCGAAGTTCCATTCGCCCTTCTTCGTCTCGATGCCGCGCCAGTCGAAGTCGCTTCGCACCCAGCCCATTCCCGCAATGCGCATCATTGCGCAGGTGCGCGCGGGCGGCTCGCCGCGCGTCACGTGCGCGCAAGCGCCGTAGGGATTCTCTGCCGCCACAACAGCTGCGGATGCCGCAGCCGTCAAGAACATGATGATGCATCTGGTTTTCATGGGATTCTCCTTTTGGCGGGCGGGTTCTGACAGTCTAAGCCGCTGGCCATGCGCGAGATGGGGATGTAGAGGATGTCGAGCGACGTGCCTCTCTGCGGGTCCTTCTCGTAGCGGAAGAGCCGCCATAGAAGCGATGTCTTCGAGTAGCCGTTTGTCTTGGAGTCGTAGGTGAAGCCCGGAAACACGTCGAGCGACACGTCGCCGTTCTGTTGCTCCCAGTCCCACAGCCGCCACAGCACTCTGTGGCGCGTGTAGGATTCCGATTTCATGCGGTCGGTCTCGCTCTCGTAGTTGTACAGCCACAAGAGGAACGACAGCTCTGCCTCCTCCTTGTCAGACTGCTTCGTGCGGTCTGTCGCCGAGAACACGACTTCGCGTTCGTATTCGTAGTGCAGCAGCAGCTTATGCCCTCGCCTGATTATACGCGTCATTTCGTAGTTGTTCGTGCTGCTGAACCATCCCAGGGCACCATGCACCCTGTCGTTCCAGGGAAGGAACACGAGCCAATCCGTCTCGTCATACGCGCCGAAACGGTCTGCGCATTGTCTCTTCACCACTTTCTCGTCATGCGTCTTGGTCTTTTCGTTCCACACGAGATTTGTATGGGTGCCCATCCAGACGCGTATGTCGTCGGGCAGGCAATCAGCGTCCAGTCTCTTCGCCTTTGCGGCGAAGTCCCTGTCGGCCTTGTGGCTCCACAACGGGAACACCATTGTGCCCTTCTTGTCTCCATACGTGCCTCTCACAAGCGGCGTCACGTACACGTTAGTAGTGCCACCGCTGACAGTCTTTCCCCCAAGCCACGTCAAGAAAGTACCGTCTTTTTCCCATAGAAAGAGCGGCGTTACCAGATGGACGTCCCTCCTCCACCCATACAGAGGAAATACATGCGAAGACTGTACTTTGTAGTTGCCGTTCCATCCAACGAGATTTAGAAGCAGGCTCATCTTCATGTGATAATCATTGTAGTTGGATTCCTCTCTGCTGTAGAACGGGAAGGCCCAATGCTCCAAACGGCTGTTGTACCTCTCCGCTCCGCCGAGGCCAAGAAGAAACCTGGCGTTCCAGTTGCCATTCTCCCTGCGTTCGCCCCACGAGAAGAGCAGCGGCAGAGCCCAGCCGTTCTTCCATCTCCCGTAGAGCGTCGTCATGAACGTGCCGGCATCGTTCCAGTACCATAGCGGGAAGCACCAATTGGAAACATCCGACGCGCCGGCTAGGCCGAAGAGGACGGCGAGACTGTCAAAGTCGTCTTTTGTTCCCCTGTATATCCAAAGCGGGAAAAGCGAGTTGTAGTTATGCCCGTTCCAGTATATCGGGAACAGCGCCTGGTAGTCGCGATTCGCGTGGTCCTTGCCCCAGAAGAACGGAAACACGCGATAGTCTTTGTGCTTGGTGTCGGCTTGGCAGAGCGGCCAGAGCAAACTGTACTCGTCGAACGCGCCGTCCTTGCCGTCCTGTTTGTACTGCGAGTATATGGGACGCAGCGCGAAATGATCGTCGGAGAACGAGGTGAGCGGCCACAGCACAGAGCCGACAGGTTCGCGCCAGTAGGCGACCGGCCATAAATTGACACGGTCCTCGGGCTGTCCCGTGTAGGTCACTTCGTCCCATTCGTAGAAGGGAGTCGATTTCATCTCCTTCGTCGCGCAGCCTGCCATAAGCGCCAGCGCAACCACGACAACGCCATTTGCCACATAGTATTTCATGCCCATAATTATACTATTCCAGGCATCGTATGGCAAGCACCAAAGGTCATTATCAGCATCGGAACGTAATTCACCGCTTCCTCTCCATCCGCCTCCACCATCTTAATTTCATACGCTCAGTAATCTCATTCTCGTACTTCGCCCTCCAGCCCGCGAGCATGGTGGCCTCCTCCACCCGCTCCGGGTCCGTCAGCGCGTCAAGCCGCTCCATCAGCGCGGTCGCGCTTCCCCTCACGCCGTCCACCACCTCCAGCCACACGGCCCTCGCCCGCACCACCGCAAGCTCCGGCACCGTCTCCGTTCCCTTCGCTCCTCCCTCACTCTGCGGGGGCTCGGCCAGCACTGCGGCGGCGGGCACGGGGTCGGCGAGGCCCGTCACCTGCCGCAGCTTCTTCGCCATCGCCTTGTAGCGCATCACGGTGGTGTAGCGCACGTAGAGGGCGGGGATGTTCTCCTGCAGCCACGCCTTCACGCCGCCGCGCCGCCCGACGATCGCCCCCGAGCCGTCGCGCAGAAGCGAGTTGTCCACATAGCACTCGAGGTCGTGTATCATGCTTCCGAAGCGCACGGCCGCCTCGTGCGACTCGCGCCGCCGGACCCAGGCGTCGAGGATGTCCTCGCGCGTCGGGCAAGGGCTCG
>JAFUDL010000416.1 GCA_017459225.1 Kiritimatiellia bacterium | reverse complement strand
GAGTGCAGGCAGTTCGAGGATGCAATAGGCATCGCGACCTGGACGATCGACCTGCACTGGAAGAACAACGAGGCGGGCTTCATCGCCAGCACAACGCACACCACAGTCGCCCCGTGGTGGATGCCTTACCGCTCGCTCTGCTGCCGCGACGTGCCGAACCTGTTCCTGGCGGGGCGCTGCGCGAGCTACACGCACGTCGCGCTTGGATCGTGCCGCGTGATGAGTTCGTGCGGGCAGCAGGGCGTAGCTGTTGGGTATGCCGCAGCTCTCTGCAAGAAGTACAGCTGTCTGCCGCGCGGGATATACCAGGACGCCGCGAAGACGGCCGAGCTTCAGGTGCTCCTCAATCTCAAGCAGTCTGAGAAGTCAATGAAGGAATACGACTGGCCAGTTCCGCAGCCAATCCTTGTCGAGCACGACCCGCTGATCGTCGACAACGCGGATGCGAAAGGCGTTGAGATTTCAGGGGAGTGGACGGTGAGCAGTTTCAACTCGAACCGCGAGGGGGCTGACTATCTGCACAACAACAAGGCTGCGTCGGAAGACCTCTGGGTGCGTTACAGACCCGAGATTCTCTCTAACGCGGTCTACACAGTATTCCTTGTGTGGAATGCTGACGGTGGCCGCTCCTCCGCCGTGCCGGTTGAAATCGCATACGACGGCGGATTAGTCACCAACTACGTCGACATGACAAAGTCGTCGGGCAAGTGGGGCAGAATCGGCGAATGGCCGTTCGCGGCTGGGACGTCTGGTTCAGTGCGCATCATGACAATCGGCAATGCAGGCAAAACAGTCATCGCGGACGCTGTGAAGTTCGCGATTGTTGAGACGTTGCCACCGTCGGAGGATACCGACAGAAACGGTCTTCCCGACGCCTGGGAGAGGCTGCATTTCCTGCGTACGGTCGGCACGGATCCAACAGGCGACCCGGACGGCGACGGGCAGTCGAACAGATACGAGTACATTGTCGGGTCCGATCCGAACGAAGTGAACAATCCCTTCGCCATCGACGACATCGCCGCGACCGGCGCGGACGCCGTTTCGCTAGTGTGGAAGGGCACTGCCGGGCGCGTATATCAGGTGAAGTGCGCTAAAGACGTAGCGGGGCCTTACGCGGACTACGGTATGCCGATCGCCGCCGATGCTGACGGAAACTGCTCGATTGCGATTACGACTGCAGATGCCGCCGCATTCTTCAAGATCGAAGTGTCGGTGGCATCTGAAAAATGAAAAGAAGCGTGGTTAGATTCCGTCTTGACGGCTAGCGAAACTTGATGACAGTTCCTTCGGTTGCGATCTTGAGTCCGCCAGTGGTCTTCATAACCCGCATCGGCTGCCTGGTTTCGCCAATGTAAACTTCAAACGATGCGTCTGAGATGTCGATTTCGCCTTCGGTCGAGATGATCATGCGCGAATTCGTCGGTGTGCCTTTGGGAAGGACGATCTTGACCGCGCCGGTCACAGTGACACCACCCACTTCTAGGAGGTTGGATACATCGTCGATATTCAGCGTTGCGCCGTCAGAGAGCGCAAGGTCGCCCGTGAGTGTGCCTATGCCGCCAAACGTTCCTGAGACAGCTGCCGCTCCGGCCCATGTGCCGGTGACGTTCACCTTCGCGCCGGATTCAACACTGAGGTTGTTTTCATCCGTCTGCGTTCCCGAGAGCGTGAGCGTACCGGCCGAATCAGCGCCGGGGGCAACGATGACTGTTCCGAAGCGGTCGTCATTTACGAATACGCCGCTCCATGTGGTGTCCTTCGCCTGCAGAATCTTCAGATCGCGGTTTCCGTCGCCCCAGTCGGAGCGGAGGTTCTTACTTCCAGAGAGGCTGCCGATCGTGTTGACGGCGTCAGCACCAGGAAGTGTGACAACAAGACCGCCCTCGATTTCGTTCTCAAGCGTCATCGTAGAAGGGAAGTTCACCTTCGACAAGATGCGCCAGTTTGCAGCTCCAGTGCCTTCGAACCTGAGCGTTCCCGAACCACGCACGCGGGCGTAGTCGACGTTCTGTTCGTTCACCGTGGATGTATTGGTGAGAACGAACGTTCCACCATCGTACGTTGTAACGGTTGTGTTGGCCCTGAGCTGCGTTTCGCCGATGTCGGTCGCCTTGAATGTGCCGTACACGTGCACACCTCCGTCGGCGCGCCATTGCTTCCCGGCGGGAAGCGCCACCGTGGTTTCTGCGCCGATGTAGATTCCGCCTGACGTGTTGAATTCGGAGTATGTGGGAATGTACTCGCCAAGCACGACGGTCTTGTTTACGAGCTGGATCTTGCCGAGGAATTCCGAGAAGTCCACTAAGTTCATCAACACCTTGTCGGCGCTGCCGCTTGTCCACAGCTCGCCGTCACCCTTGAGCTTCCGTATGACGACCTTGTTGGGCGAATCGTCGTTGTTGCGAGAGTAGCCGTTGTTGACGTCGAGTCCATAGCCGCTCGAGCCGTTCGTCAGCTCCACCGGCACCGTGCAGTCCAAGGTGGCGGGGAAGAATCCCGAGATGTCCGAAAGCCGCACTGTCGAGTTTGCGTTGCCGTACGAATTCGGGTTGAGGTTCTGCACGCCGGAGATGCTCTTCAGCAAGATCGTGCCCGTCCACTGTGCGGGATCGGTCACCCATGTGGGGAATGTGTTGGAGGAGAACACGTTTCCGTTGGCTACGGGAAGGGCACCCGAGTATGCGATTACCGGTTGGCCAGACACGTTTGAGAAATCGAAAACTGCGGCGTTGTTCGCAGGCGGAGCGATGGTGAACGATCCCTCGCAGTGGAAGTTCACCTTTGTGGCGGTGAATGTCGTATCGCCGGTGATCGTCGCTCCGTTCGCAAGGTAAAGGTCGATTTCGGAAGCGGTGCCGAAACGGTCGTTGATGGACGATACGGTGATCTCGCCGCCCATAATCGAGGGGAAGACATAGTTTGCAATCTCCTGCGCGCTGAGCGTTGACGTGAAGATCGCCACGGCTTCGATCTTCATTCCCGTCATGGCGTAATACTCTGTGCTGCCATCCGTATCAACGCCGCCGAGCGCTATGCCATACGGCGTCGTAAAGGTGCCGGACTTCAGGCCGGTGTTGACGGCAATCTGCGTGCCGTTCACGTATAGGGACGTTCCGGCAGTGCGTCCATATGCAAGCGCGACGACCTGCTTTTCCGCTGCAAGCGTATTTTGCATGTCTAGCTGGTTTTGATACCAATGGCCCTGCCAGATGAACCTGCCGGAACCAGCCCATACGCTTGCGCCGATCTTGACGCTGTTGTCGGATCCCACACTGCCGCCCGAGTATTTTTGGTTGTCCAGAAGGGACATCAGCGCACGGTTCGATCCGTTATTGGCGTGGACGCCACTGCATTTCATTATTACAGTGATTTCACCAGTGGTTCCGAAGCCATCCATCACGCCTTCGTTCGCGTTTTGAGCGGTGATGGTGATTGCGGCCTTTGCGTTTTCATCGCCGATCAGCAGATACGAGCCATCCGATGCTGCGGAGTTCATCGCATTCAGGTTCAGCGTGTAAGTGTTGTCTCCCACCGTGCGCGAAAGATTGGAGAAGTCATAGTCGCTTGACATGCCGTCCCATACTACGACGGGATTTGCGGCGATGGCAAGATTGGTGAGGAGCGCTGCGGAAATCGCAGTCGCAAGAGTCCAGACGGCTGTTTTAGGAGCGGTCGCCATGGTGTATCCTTTTCAGGGGTTTTTAATTGGTTGTGGGAGGTGGATTCGAACCACCGAAGGCGTTAGCCAGCAGATTTACAGTCTGCCCTCGTTGACCGCTTGAGTATCCCACAATGTGGTGCTCGGGGCGGGACTCGAACCCGCAAGGATCTCTCCACATGCACCTCAAGCATGCGTGTCTGCCAATTTCACCACCCGAGCAGGCGTGAAAACAGGTAATAGTATATCAAATGCCGTTCCGTCATGCAAGCGGGAAATTGTCTTTTTTTACACTTGTCTCATAATCCCATTTTTGATAAACTATTCCCCAATTTTTCGGGGCCCAAAGGTCCGAATTTCGAAAGAGAGGTGAAAAAGGCATGGCAATACAGCTCAAGCTGAAAAAGGGTGAAACCGTTGAACGCGGTCTCAAGCGCTTGAAGAAGATCCTCGACAAAGAGGGGATCATCAAGACGCTTCGCGATCAGCGCTATTTCGAGAAGCCCTGCGTGAAGGCGCGCAAGAAATCTGCGCGTGCACGCATTCGTGCGCGTTCCCGCCGTCGTTCGCAGGAATTCTAATTCCCGTTAGTAGGCTTACATGCCTTTTACGAAAGCCCGTGGTCTTTGGCCACGGGCTTTTGATTTCTGGAAGGGGATTTGATGCACCGAAATGGAATCAAGGACGGCGCATGAGGGCGGCGAGCACTTCGTCCTTTTCCATCACTTCCTCGGGGGTCAGTCCCTCGATCTCATGTGGGAAGACGATCCAGCGGTCGATCGTGCGGACATGGAAATCCGGGTGGTACGAGGTGACGTTCTTCTCCGGCTTCCAGTAGACGCACGCCATTTTCATGTCGCATCCAAGCCTCTCCAGGCGCTCATGAACGGCAGCAGCTGTCCGGCCGGTGTCAAATACGTCATCCACCACGAGAACGTGCGTGCCAGGTAGCAGCTTCTCCATTACGCTATCGGCATGCTCGAATTTCACCTCAACATTGCTCTGGGCAATTCCCGTGTAGCTATAGCATTTAATCGGCATGTGCCGCACTGATACGCCCATGACTTTGAGAAACTCATGGACGGCTACGCCGGCCTGAGCGCCGCCGCGCCAAAGAGCCAGCAGCACATCAGGCTTCCAACCAGAATCGATGATCTGTCTAGCAAGCCGCCACATGTCGCGCTGATACTCGCGCGCATCAAGATATACTTTCTTTTCCATGCCGCAATTATACCAAAAAAGGGCGTAAATAGGAAGAGCAAACAATAATTGCCTAGTTTACATAACGCATATTATGCGCAAACAATACATTTGACGGGGACAGACCCCAATGTTCTGTTTATTGTTGCCAATGTGAAAATGTTGCCAATTCCAATGTTGCCAATGTCCAATTCTCACAGAGACCAATTTACCCTAGCCGGGACTGTCCCCACGAGAATTATTTGACGAATATCACAAGGCCGGCTTTGATGATCTTTATGGACTTGCCGTCCTCAGACAGAACGACGCTGGTCGAGCTGAGCGGCGGATCGAGAGTCGGAACGCTTGTGAAGACGCCTTCATCGGCAGTCGCAAACGTAAAGCTGCCGTTCAACTTGTCAGTGAACCTGAGCGTTGTATTCGTGAAGTCAAGACTGCCGCCGCCAGTCAAAGTAATCGCCTTCGCGCGTGAGGTCGCATTCAATACGCAGCCGCTGAAAGCGATGTTGTGGCCGGCTGTGTCTATCGTCACGCCGTTCGCGCGGAAAAAGACATTCGTTGTCGAGTTGATGAACGTCGCGTTGTCGGCGACAGGCTGCAGCGTACCGCCATCGAACTCAACCGTAGCCGACTGATTGACGCCTCTGACGTGCGACGTGACGAGCTTGCCGTCGTCTTTGAGACGCAACATGGCGGTTCCCCCTACATGCACGCCTTTCTCAATTGTCGCCACGCCGCCGGAGATGTCAAGAAGCGCCTTCTTGACCGCACCCTCGGCTCCTAGATTCAAAAGGTTCTTTGACAAGGACAGCGTTCCGCCGGTCATAATATAGCTTCCCTCGCTGTCAGCTTCATATCCGATGGAAATATACGTGTTGGATCTCACGGCGCCACCGCTCTGAAGGAATTCTCCAATGCCACCAACAGATTCTTTACGACCGACCACCAAGGCGCGTCCCGCAACCAGTTCGCCACCGTTCATGATGTAGCGCGCCGATGCAGCGTTCCCCACGCCGATGTTGAAGTCGTTAGCCGATGTCACCCTGCCGCCGTTCTGCGTAAACACGCATTCAGCTGCATTGTGGTGGCCAACAGTTATGAAATTGGAGAGCGGCAATGCGGCGTTGTCCGACACGACGACGTAGCCGCCAGACGACGCGCCTGTATTTCCAATACGCAGCATGTGGATCTTCACAGTTGCGTCGTTGTTTATCAGTAACGATCCGATGTGGTTTCCGCTGCCGACATATATCATTTCGCTCTCTGAGTACTCTGAGTTTACAGTCGTGCCAACGGTCATCACGCCGCCAGTCACCACGCATGTAGCGTCCATCGCTCCGCCAAGATTTGCTCTCGGTACAGAGAACGTGCTACCGTTCACACTCTTCACCTCAATGCAATCCGTGAACACAGTCACCTTCTCGGTGTCGATGTATTCGGTCTCAGAGAAGGCATTTTCCGCCCATAGCGCAGGCTTGATGCCTTCGACGGAGTTCGTCACATACGCGGCGTCATACCCTTCTGCGGCCGTGAGATTGGAAATCTTGAGGCTGTGCCCCTTGAGGTCGATGTACGAGCCATCGGCAATCGTAACGTTGGGGAGGGTTGCCCAGTTGCAGTCCGCGTCAAGCGTGACGGGACCGCCATTCCCGATCCGCGTCGAAACCCACGCCGGAGCAAAGCTCTCTGGAACGGTGAACGACGTGGCACCGTCTATCACGACAACGGTTGACTTGATGGGCAGTGCGTTCTCAACTGCCGAACCCATGGCGTTTGTGCAGGCCCAGTTCGCGGGATCGTTCAGGTTCGTCACATCGCCGCCGCCCGTCCACCAGGCGAACGCAGCGACATTCGCCGCGAGTGAAAGCACAATGGACTTGCCGTCTTCAGACAGGGAGACTATGTACCCTTCGCCAACAAGCTCCACAAGGTCTAGAACGCTGTCAACGCCCTCCGGCAGCGTGAAGTCGCTCGTCGTGAGCGTGAGCGTGTCCTCCTGATAGGCTGTCGTGTCGAAGCGGATCTTCGCATTCGCGCCGCCGAGCACGATCTTGCCCGCGAACGTGGCGGAGTTCGTCACGACGAGCGCCGTGGCATTGGAGAGCACGACATCGCCGGTAAACGCCGGCGGAGCGCACAGCGCAAGCGATCCCCCTTCTCCCATCACGGTCAGGCCCCCTTCTCCGGTCCATGGGATGTCGCAATGAACATCGTACCCGGCAGTATCGACCGTAAGTCCACCCGCGCCGATCGTGTAGGTTTTCGCATAGCCATCCGCAGATGTCGCGGCCGCCATGAACGGCGCGGCGGCGGTGTCGTCGCGTTTGGCGCGGATCGTCGCGCCGTCTGCGAGGAGCGTCTGGGTGCTGCGCGCAAGGCACTGCAGCCTGCCCACTTCAAGGACGCCGCCAGTGAGGCTCACCTCGCCGCGACCGGAGTTGGACGATGTGGCGCCGAGATAGAAGCAATTGACGTCCGCCACGCCGCCGGAAAGCTCGAATTTGCCGTTGCTCGTTGCGCCGCCGGTTCCATTGTAAGCAGTGGCGAGCGAGAGGTCGTTGTCGATCTTGAACAGGCCGCCGCTCACGCGAACGATGCCGGTCTGTGAAGTCTTGTTGTTCACGCCAATGCGGATGCAGGCATTCGCACCATTGGCGTGAAACGTTCCGCGTTTCACTTCAAGGATTCCCTTGCCCCATCTGTCAACCGCCACGAAGTTGCAGTTGCCGCCCCTGTCGCCGGCTGTCTTGACTGTTCCTCCGTCAATGATGAGTCTTGTTGTAACGGCCCCATCGGAGTCAACGCCACCATAGCCAATGGCCACACGGCCATTGGAAGCGGTCAAATCAGCCGTGAATCCATCGGCAATTGTAACCGTTGAACCCTGCCAGTTCCAATGCCCAGCCAAGTTCCATGTACCGTTCGTCAGCGTGATTTCTTCATCGTGGTAGCGACGCGAGCCGAAATTGAGTGCGCCTGAATACGTATTCCCGCCTAGGTCGAGTACGCCTTCGCGCGGCACGATTGTGGAAGGCATCGCCGAATTGTCCAGAACGAGCGTGCCGGGACCGTCCTTGCGCGGCGTGGTGGCGGTAAGGCCGCCCGAGAGCGTGAGACGGCCTCCCTCCGCTACATAGATGGAACTATTCTGCGTGGATAGCGTGACGGGCGCGGTAACTGCCTGCGGCGCGGCGCTGGAGTCGGCTATGTCCTGCGAAAACGTCAACCCGTCGCCGCCGACCGCAAATGCGCCAGCCGCATCCGTGAACGACATGCGAGTGTACGAGGCGTTGGCTGGTGTGTCCGCGCCGCCAGCCGCGTTTGAATAGACGAGTGCGACCGTAGCGTCCGCCGGGTCGAAGGAAAGATAGATCGTGTTGCCGTCACGGATGAGAACGCCTGCGCCGCCACCAGAAACGGACAACTGTCCAAGCGAGCCGTCGAGCGACGACGTGCAGGCGATCAGCGGATAGCGTCCCGAAGGAGATTCCGACAACGTGACGTTGAGCGTGGCCGGCCCGATGAGCTCAAGGTTCGGCGTCGTGATACGTGCCGCGTCCGCATCGAGCGCGCCGAGGTTCAGCGCGATGCCGTCGAAGATGAGGCCGTACGTGAGCGTCGATTGCGAGAACGTGACGGTACCGCCGCCCGTGAGGCGGAGCCTGCCTGTACCGGTGAACGCGGGAATCGTCTGCGCGAATCCTGCGGTGTCGAAGGAGGCAGGAGCACCGGTGATCTGCATCGTCCGCGTCTTGCTGTTGACACTATTGTAGTTGTCAAGTCTGAAAACATCCGCCCTTCCTGCAACAAGAGCACCATTTCCCCACGTGAAGGTCTGCCCGTTGCAGGCACGAAAATACATCTCGTTCAGCGTCAAGCTACCACCGTTCAGGTTGAGCACGGAGGAACCGGTTCCTCCGGACGTCGAACCAAGAACAAACTGCCCTACTTCCGCAGTGCCGCCGCAGATGGTCACCGTGCCCGTCTTGTTGACAGAAGCGGCGCTGTTCCAGCCTACTGCGCTGCGGATTTGACCATCGACTTTGAGTGTTCCGGAGTTGAGCGTGAGCGTGGCGGAATACGCTTTACTGCGACCGTTAATTCCGATGCCAAGGTAACCGCTGCCGTTCGATGCCGCGCACCAAAGCGTGCCTCCGTTGATGTTCACCGCAGCGTTGGCGTCACTATCCACACCGATGTAGTTGCAAGCATTGCTTTGGTTCCCTCCGAATTTGAGAAACGCACCATCGTTGATGTTGACAGTTCCGCACCACACGTCAATCTGCCCTGTAGAGTCGATGTGGGTCTCAGGGCCTAGATTCTTGGCGTTGTTCACGTCAGACCAGTCAAATGCCGCACCCGTCGCATTGCCCGCGCAGAGCGAGACGGAGACGGCAAGAATCCAACTCGCGGACTTAACGAACGAAACATTCTTCTTTGCTCTCATCGTTTCTCCTCTTTCAAGCCAACCTTCGCGGGCACTTCGATTTCCGCTAGTACCCCTGAAGAACAGAAACATTCTACCTTCTTTTATGGCATTTATCAACTATGAAATATAACTTTTTCATGACGCTGTGAAATGCGGCTACATGAAAAAGAAAGTTGATGTATTTTTCAAATGCGTCAATCCTATTGAAAATCGGCTTGAGCGACGATGATAAAAATGGTAGAATAGAGGTCCAACGAGGAAAAAAGATATATGAACGAAGAAATCAAAGGCGACAACCCAGGCGTGCCGGGCGAGATGTCCGGTTCAACAGCCGTGCGCATCTACGAGCGTGCCGACGCTTCCACCGAGTTTCCCGTGCTCAAGGCATTTCAGGAGTATCTTGAAGCGGAGCAGGCGAAGGCGCACAAGCGAATGCTGTCGCTTTCGATCTTCTTCATAGTGCTGCTCGTGATCGT
>JAFUDL010000042.1 GCA_017459225.1 Kiritimatiellia bacterium | reverse complement strand
GCGCTTCTTGTGGTGGACGCCGCCCAGGGCGTTGAGGCGCAGACCGTTGCGAACACGTACTTCGCGCAGGACGCAAACCTCGAGATCGTTCCGGTGCTGAACAAGGTGGACCTTCCCGGCGCGGACGTGGCTGGCGTCTCCAAGCAGGTTGAGGACATCCTCGCCATCCCCATGGACGATCCGCTCCTCGTCTCCGCAAAGACCGGCGTTGGCTGCGCCGACGTGCTCGAGGCCATCGTCAAGCGCATCCCGCCACCCAAGACGCGCGGCGTCGACGCGCCCCTAAGGGCGCTCGTCTTCGACAGCGTGTTCGACGAGTTTCGCGGCGTGATTACATACGTGCGAATCGTAGATGGCACCGTCAAGAGCGGCGACACCGTGAAGTTCATGGGCTCAGGCGTCACGACCACTCTCCACGAGGTCGGCATCTTCTCGCCCACGAAGAAGCCCGCCGCCAAGCTCGAGGCCGGCCAGACGGGATACCTCGTGGGAACGGTCAAGGATCCGGCCGAGATCAAGATCGGCGACACCGTGACATCAGCGCGCCTCGGCAGCGAAGAGCCGCTCCCTGGCTTCAAGGAGCTGCGCCCCACGGTGTTCTGCGGCATCTACCCGATGTCCACCGATGAGTTCGAGAAGGTGCGCCAGGGCCTTGAGAAGCTGCACCTCAACGACGCGGCGTTCTCGTTCCACCATGAGTCGTCCATCGCGCTGGGATTCGGCTTCAGATGCGGATTCCTCGGCCTTCTCCACATGGAGATCGTGCAGGAGCGCCTGCGGCGCGAGTTCAACCTCGACATCATCTCCACCACGCCCGGCGTCATCTACAAGATAAAGATGAAGGACGGTACGGTGCGCGACCTCGACAACCCGCTCCAGATGCCAGAGCCCTCGACGTTCGACACGATTTCCGAGCCAATCCTCAAGGCGCGCATCATCACGCCCTCCGAGTCGATCGGCGACGTGATGCGCATTGTGATGGACCGCCGCGGCCTCGTGGAGGGCACCGAGACGGTTGACGGCCACCGCGTGATGCTTCACTGCATGCTGCCCCTGAACGAGATTCTCATCGACTTCCACGACACGCTCAAGAGCGTCTCGCACGGCTACGCCTCGATGGACTACGAGCCCGCGGGCTACCAGGAGAGCGACATAGTGCGCATGGACATCCTGCTCAACTCCGAGCAGGTGGACGCCTTCGCCACGATGGTGCACCGCGACAAGGCGCGCGCGCGCGGCATCCAGATGTGCAAGGCCCTCGCCGAGACGATTCCGCCGCACATGTTCAAGATCCCGGTGCAGGCGGCGATCGGGCGCGAGATCATAGCGCGCGAGGACATACGTCCGTTCCGCAAGGACGTTCTCGCGAAGCTCTACGGCGGCGACGTGACGCGCAAGATGAAGGTGCTCGAGAAGCAGAAGCGCGGCAAGGCGCGCATGAAGGAGTTCGGCCACGTGAACGTGCCGCAGAGCGCGTTCATCGCCGTTCTGAAGGGAACCGTGAAGGAGAACTGATAAAAATGGACATCAGAGAGGTTCTGAAGAGGTCCGGTGTCGTGCCGGTGATCGTGATAGAGGAAGAGGCGAAGGCCGTGCCGCTCGCCCGTGCTCTCGTGAAGGGCGGCCTGGGCGTATTGGAGGTGACGTTCCGCACGAAGGCGGCAGCCGCCGCGATCCGCGCGATCCGCGCCGAGGTGCCCGAGGCCGTGGTGGGCGCTGGTACGCTTGTGACGCCCGAGATGGCGCGCGCCGCCTTTGAGGCTGGCGCGGCGTTCGGCGTGGCGCCCGGGTTCGATCCCGCGGTGGTGAACGCCGCCAAGGAACTGGGGCTTCCGTTTGTTCCCGGCATCGCGACCGCGAGCGAGCTCTCCCAGGCTCTCACGGCCGGCCTGAGGATCGTCAAGTTTTTTCCCGCGGAGGCTGCTGGCGGCGTGAAGATGATCAAGAACCTTCTCGGCGCGTTCCGCTTCACGGGCGTGGAGTTCATGCCCACGGGCGGCATCAGCCTCGCCAACCTGCGCGACTATCTGGCCGTGCCGGAGGTGTTGTGCTGCGGCGGCACGTGGGTGGCGCCGAAGGACGCCATCGCCAGATGCGACTGGGCCGCGATTGAGTCGCTCGCGGCCGAAGCCGCCGCTTGTGCTAACTGCGGCTCTTTGGTATAATCGGATTCAGCCATGTCAGACATAAGAGTGAGATTCGCCCCGTCGCCGACGGGCAAAGTGCATATCGGCAACATCCGCGCCGCCATCTACAACTGGCTCTACGCGCGTCACACCGGCGGCAAGTTCCTGCTGCGCGTGGAAGACACCGACCTTGAACGCTCCACGCCAGAGGCCATACAGACCCTGATGGACTGCATGGAATGGCTTGGCCTCGACTACGACGAGCCCGTATTCTACCAGACGAAGAACGTCTCGCGCCACCTTGCGTGCGTGGAGAAGCTGCTCGCCGACGGCCGTGCCTACAAGATGGAGAAGACCTCCCGCGACGGCAAGACAGGCGAGGTGGTGATGTTCCGCATGCCCAAGGATGGCACCCTCGCGTTCGATGACATCGTGAAGGGCCATATGGAGAAGAAGGCCGAGGACGTTCCCGACTTCGCGATCGTGCGCTCCGACGGCTCGCCAATCTTCCACCTCGCGAACGTGGTGGACGACATCGACCAGGGCGTGACGCATGTCATCCGCGGCGACGACCACGTGGAGAACACCTTCAAGCACATTGAGCTCTTCAGGGCCCTCGGCGCCACGCCTCCGCGCTACGGCCACCTCTCGATGATCGTGAACGCGCAGGGCAAGCCCTACTCCAAGCGCGACGGCGCCGCATTCGTGGGCGAGTTCCGCGAGCAGGGCTATCTGCCCGAGGCGCTCTTCAACTACCTCCTCCTCCTCGGCTGGAACCCTGGCGACGACCGTGAGGTGCTCACGCGCGACGAGATGGTGGCGCTCTTCGACATCGAGAAGGTGCACGTGACGGCCGCGAAGTTCGACATCAAGAAGCTCCAGTGGATGAACGGCGAGTACATACGCCGCGCGCCGCGCGAGACGTACCGCGCGAAGATGCTCGAGAAGCTCCGTGAGGCGGGATACGCGCCGAAGGAGGATCCGGCCCTCGAGATGCTTGTGGACCAGATGCAGGTGCGCACGAAGTTCTGGAACGACATCCCGGCCATGGCCGCGCCGTTCTTCACGGACGACTATCCCGTCGACGAGAAGGCAGTGGAGAAGCGCCTGCGCAAGCCCGGCGTGAAGGAGCTGCTGCTCGACCTTGCCTCCCGCTTCGAGGCACTCGAGCCGTTCACCGCCGCCGCAGGCGAGGCGATGGTGAAGGAGCTTTCGCAGGGCGGCGGGATGGGACCGTGGGTGCATCCCATCCGCGTGGCGGTGAGCGGCCGCGGCGAGGGCATCGGGCTCTTCGAGATGTGCGAGATACTTGGCCGCAAACGTACGGTGGAGCGTCTGCGCCGCGCCGCAGCCGCGCTCTGACGGCTACGGCCTGCCATTTTCTATTTCAACAACGCAAAAGGAGGAAACAACGTGAAGAGCAAGATCAGCAGAAGAGGATTTCTTGGCGGCGTGATTGCGGCTGGTGCAGCGCCCGCGATTGTGCCTGCGAGCGTGTTCGGCGAGACGGCGCCCAGCAACAAGCTCCAGATAGCGCTCATTGGATGCGGACGCATCGGAACGTCGATGGACATCGGCGGACTCGCGGCCAACCAGGACCTTGCGATGCTCACCACGGTGTGCGACTGCGACTCCGTCCGTCTCGCGAACATGAAGAACGTGGCCGAACAGCGCTACCAGCGCAAGATGGACCACCTGAAGCTGGAGATGGACTACCGCAAGGTGCTCGACGACCCCGGCATAGACGGCGTGATGATCTGCACGCAGGACCACTGGCACGCGCGCATGGTGGTGGAGGCCTGCCTCAAGGGCAAGGACGTATATGTGCAGAAGCCTATGGCGCTTTCGGTTGAGGAGAGCGAGGCAATCGTGGAGGCCGTTCGCCGCACGATGCGTGTCTTCCTCATCGGCACCCAGCAGCGCAGCGACCACGGAGGATGCATCTAGGGTTTCAGCCGAGGCGTGGAGTACGTGATCAGCGGGCGCATCGGCACGCTCAAGCGCATAGAGGTGGGCATCATCGACAACAGTCCCTCCAGGGAGTGGGACG
>JAFUDL010000041.1 GCA_017459225.1 Kiritimatiellia bacterium | reverse complement strand
TGTTCGTGCACGCGCCGGCATCGGCAAAGTCAAGCTGCGGCAACGGCGCGGCAGCCGCCTTGCGCGCGAACGCGGCAAAGGCGACTGCCGTGAGCAAGATCGCAATGTGTCCTCCAGTGGGCATGCGGACATTATAGCATTTCAGGGGTTTCTCGTGTGGATTATTTGTCAAAGATCGCCCTTCTTGAGATTGCAGGTGCGGCACAACATCTGGAGATTCTCGGGAATGGTGTGGCCGCCCTTCGACCAGGGCGTCTTGTGGTCGCCGTGCATCTCCTCGAAGTCGCAGAACTTTCCGCAATCGGCGCATCTGCCGCCCTGACGCTCGTATGCGGCGCGCTTCTGCGAGTCCGTGAACTTGCGGATTGAAAGCGCGCTCTCCCGCTCTCCGCCGGAGAGAAGATACTCGTAGATGCCGCCTTTTCTCGTCACATCGTCGTCGGCCATAAGCCGCTGCACGTCCCTCTCCATCGCAGCAGGATCGTATTTACCCTTTCCGTAGAGACGGAACATCCCGCCCCAGTCGAGACCCTTCATCTCCTTGCGGTATTTTGGGAAGAGCGTCTGCACCCAGTCGATGACGCCCTTGAAGTGCAGCCACTCCGCCATCGCCGTCGTGTCGTGCTGGTGTAGGGCCATGTACGACTTCACGTCGCCGTTCGACATCCATTCAAGCGCCGTCTCCATGTAGTCCTGGCGTATCGGCTCGCCTTTGAGGTAGCGGTTTGCGAGCGAATAGGCGGGACCCGACGGCTTGGAGAAGAAGCGCTTCATGTCCGCCGTCCACGGTCCGGCGTATACCGCGTTCAGCAGCTCCTGATCCGTGAGCTCCTTGCCAGCGATGTTGATCGTCTTGAACCATTCGAGCTTCTCGTCGTCCCCTCCCTCGCAGAAGTAGACCGTCAGGGCGTAGTCGAGAATCCTATTCCGCTCCTCCTTCGAGAGGTTGGAGAAAAAACGGAAGAAGTAGTCGAACTTCCCCGCCACATACTCGCAGATGGAGAGCGTGCGCTGCTGGCCGTCCATCACCTCGTACGTGCCGTCGCCCCGCACCGCCCAGTACATGACGTTGAGCGGATATCCCTTAGTGACGGTGTCGATCACGGCCTTCTGCTCGGCGTCGGAGTAGATGAACTCGCGCTGGTACTTCGGACGCACGTCAAGCCTGCCGCCGTATGCGACGACGCCCTCCTCGTCGTCGTTCCTGTAGCCCTCGACCAGCTCTCGGACGATTATGATATGCGGTTCTATCTTCATTCGTTACGCCTTTCTTTTTACGGGATTCACAAGATTTTGTTTCGTAGCTGAGGCAAGAGGAAAACGCCGTCCAAGAAACGAGAACACGGAGCGGACCAGTTCTCATCTCTTCCTCCGGATGATGATGCGTGAATAGGGTAAAATAATCTTGCCGTCTAGATCAAGATATAGCGAATTCATATTCGCCGTGACATGCGCCATATTCCCTTGCTTTCTCAATCGTGCAATAGTCTCGTGGCCCATTGCCTGAACACCTGCGCTTCTTGCCCAACCGGTGTCGCCTGCGTTGCCAATGATCTCAAACTGGTCGGGATTGTACTTGGCGAGAAACGTATCGGGCACCCCCATCAGACCACCCCAGTCCTCGGGGATGTCTGCGGTCTTCGAGACTTCTATCGCGTCGAAATTTTCATAGTTGGGATAAGCGGAGGGGGTGTAGCGGCGCACAAATACAAATTCCTCATGCCGTTTCTTGTGGTCGAGATTCGTAAACCACATAACGCCCGACACGCGAATCATGCCTGCACGATGGTCGCCCGCCGTGGCGTAGTCCTCGTAGCTGGTGTTGATGAAATGCGCGGCATTGCCCTTGAAACCATATCCCAACCATATTATGTTCTCCCTTATGAGCGGGAATATCTCTTTGTAGTGTATAGCGTTCTGATTTCCGATGATGAGAAACTTCTTACCGTACTGTATAAGCTGTGCAATGTATTCGCGGAAGAGAGAAAACGGCGGGTTGGTTACGACGATGTCCGATTGCTTCAGGAGTTTGACGCACTCAGGCGAACGGAAATCGCCGTCACCTTCAAGACGCGTCAACACGTTCTTGTCGTTCTTGATGAGCCATTCGACGTCGGCGAGGTCGATACGCCCGTCGCCGTTCACGTCCTTCACCTCGTTGATGACAATCTTGTGGGGGATGCGCGAAGAAACACTCGGCGCGCGCGGCGCTCCCGCCCCGCCGCCGTCATCACCGAACAAGTCCAGCTCCAACTGATGCCCCGCGACGGGCGAACCAGCGTAGCATGTGGCAATTAGCCTCTTGAGCTTGAGCGCGTTGAAGTTTGCGGCGAAATACTTGAAGAAATTGGATTCGTACGGGTCGTCGCAGTTGCAGAACACGACTTTCCCCTCGAAGTGATGCGTGTAGTGCCTGAGCTCGGCGTTGATGTCGGCTAGCTGCGTGTAGAACTCGTCCTTCTTCGCCTTCTTCGCCGCCGATAGATTTGTATTGGCCATACTGCTTTCATTTATGCTTCGCGCTCGTGTTGCCGTGGAGACCATCTCGCGTGCATAAAAAAGAGCGCACGTCTTTCCATGCACTCTCGCGACGCCCTGCAACAGGCGCATGTGGATACACGGAGAGACAATGCGCCCATATGGGCACATCATCACTCACATGCCGTCCACATAATGAAATGTTGCAGTATTTCGCGAGAACGACTTGTTAGCGTTGATGCTAAATCGATTCTCGGCGCATTGGATTTCTCCCCGTTGCGCCAAAGCTCCGCCATCGGCGGAACGCGAATAGTATAGCAAAAAACCGCCCGTCGCGGGGCCAAGAAAGTTTCGAAGTTTCGAGTTTCTGGTTTCGGGGTTTGAGTAGAGCGGCTATGGCAATGTGGGGCAAATGCAGTTGCGGCTCATTCACTGTCCCATTCGTCCCGCATGTCCCGTTAGTCACGTCAGACAAATCAGCCTCGGCTCTCCCTTTTCGGGGAAGCGACACTCCTGTCGCTTCACAATGACGTGCCAATGCAGAAGCGGCAAGAGTGCCGCTTCCCCGATTCGGACCCGCAAATTCCAGACCTCTCACGGCAACAGTGCGCTTCCCCCTCGCGCGACCGCCACATGAAACGCCCGCCCAGTAGTCGCCCTGCATCGTGGGGGCGAAATATGAATCGTTAATCCGTCACGATTGTGATATACTTTTCTCATGGCGGCAGAAACAGGAAAACGCTTCAACAGATTGGCAGTGGGCATCGCAGCGACGATGCTCGGGTACATGTGCGCCGCGGCGAAGCCGGTGGACGTCACTTTTTTGATGTGCTATCGTCCCGACCATCCGGAAGACCCGTCGACGAAGCAGATACTGCGCTTCACGGCCGCGCATCCAGAGATACGTCCGCTGCAGTGGGGCGGCCTCACTCTGCCAGGCGCTGGCGGACGCGCCACCTTCATGCTCGCCCTCGCCGGCAACACCGCGCCCGACGTGTACAAGGCCTGGTTCCACATTCTGCGCCACGACATCGACGAGGGCTTCTGCCATCCGCTCAACGAGTGGCTCGGCGAAGACGCCGATGGCGACGGCAGACTATCAGACGCCGAGGCAAAGTGGTCCGGCTGGAAGGACGTGCCCCCTCTTTGGCGCGACGTCGCCACCAAGAACGGCAAAGTGTATGCCGTTCCCACGCCCGGCTTCGCCTACTACGGCCTCATCTACCGCAAGGACCTCGTGAAGGCTGCCGCACTCGACCCCGAAGCGCCGCCGCGCACATGGAACGACTTCACCGCATGGTGCGAGCGCCTCACATACCGCGACAAGGTGATACCCGGCGCAACCGTGCAGCGCGGCCAGCGCGCGCTCGGCATCGAGAATCGTCCATGGGGCTTCCTCCCCTGGGTGGGCGCGGCAGGCGGCGACGTGATCCGCCGCAGCGGCGAGAAGTGGGAGGCCTGCTTCGACTCGCCTGAATGCCTGCGCGCGGCCGAGTTCCTCAAGGGACTCATCGCGCGCGGCGTGGTGCGCACGCTGCCGGAGCTCTCGCTCTCGAACGAAGTTGCTGACCTCTTCGTGCAGGGCGAGATCGCGTGTGTGTTCGGCGGCGAAGACCTCGTTGCATACCTCACCGAGAACCTCAACTTCCCCGCCGACCAGATCGGCCTCATGCCCTTTCCGGCGGCAGACGAGAAGTGCCTGCCAGTCCTTCAGGCTCACAAGCACTTCTACGCCATGACCGAAGGCGTGGCGCGCCGTCCCAAGGCCGAACGCGACGCCGTATGGGCCTGCGTGAACGAGCTCGCCTCGAAGGCCGTCTATGACGAGACCGTGCGCAAGAACGTGGCGGAGGGACGCGCCCGCTGGTGCCTGCCCGCAGACCTCGAGCGCCTCGGCTTCAACGAACATCTCGCCGAAGTGCCGCCCGGCATCCGCCAGATGTACGCCGACCTCTCGGCAGGACGCATCAAGGCAGTCACCGAGCCGTACATGGGCTTCTGGCAGGCCGCGAGCGATCTCGTGAGCCGAAGGTTTCTCGGAATTCTGCTGAGCGACGCTGGCAAGGACCTCGACTGCGCCGCCGCGCTCAAGTCGATCACCGAGGACGCCAACCGCGGTCTGATGTTCCAGGCCGACAAGCGCGACATCGACGCAAAGCGCCCTCTCGCCCGAGTGATCCTCGGCGTGCTGGCCATCTGCGCGTTGGTCTGCATCTGGCTCATTGCCGCCAAACACCGCAACTCCCAATCCACGAACCCCGAGCCACGAACCACGAGCCACGAACCACGAACCACGCTCCATCCCTGGCTCTTCCTCGCGCCAGCGATCATCTCGATTGCGCTATGGAGCTACTGGCCGCTCATACGCGGCGCGATGATGGCGTTTCAGGACTACCGCATCGTGGGCTCGGCGTCGTGGGAGGGGCTGGACAACTTCATCCGCGTCGCCACGTCGCCGGGATTCTGGAAGGCATGGGCGCGCACGCTCGAGTATGTGGGCATAACGCTCGTCCTCGGCTTCACTACGCCCATTCTCCTCGCCCTTCTCCTGAGCGAGATCCCGCGCGGCAAGGTGTTCTTCCGCACCGTTTATTTTCTTCCGCATCTCACAAGCGCCCTTGTGGTGACGCTCATGTGGAAGATGATGTTCGATCCCACGGAGAACGGACTCCTCAACCAGGCGCTCGCACATCTTGGAATCGCGCGCCACGCATGGCTGCAGGATCCCGCATGGGCGATGACGTGCTGCATTCTTCCGGGCGTGTGGGCAGGAGCGGGCATGGCGTCGCTCATCTACGTGGCCGCGCTCCACAGCCTCCCGCCAGACTACTACGAGGCCGCGGCCATCGACGGCGCGGGCATATTCGGACGCTTCCGCCACGTCACGCTGCCGCAGCTCGCGCCGCTCATGGTGATCAACTTCGTGGGCGCCTTCATCGCCGCATTCCAGGGAATGGGCTCTATCTTCCTTCTCACCTTCGGCGGACCCGGCGACGCCACGAACGTGCTGTCGCTAGCCATCTGGAAAGAGGCTTACAACAACCTGCGCTTCTCAACCGCCACCACGATGGCATGGTTCCTCGGAGTGGCGCTGATAGGATTCACGTATCTGCAGATACGCTTCCTGAGACGCGTCGAGTTCCGCCAGGCCGCCGCCAACTAGCGCATCAGGCATTTGAAGTCTTCATGCGCACGTCGAGCTGCGGAAACGGAATCTCTATGCCCGCCGCCGCATACGCCTCCACCACCGCCACGTAGGCCGCAGAATAGACGCTCCAGTAGTCGTCGCAGCTGGACCACGGGCGCACGTTGATCTTCACCTCAGAGCCGCCGAGCCCTCCAACCGCCACCGCGGGCGCAGGATCCGTCAGCACGCCCGGTACCTTGCGCAGCGCCTCCAGGGCCACGCCCACGGCCTTCGCGAGGTCGGTTCCGTACGCCACGCCCACCACGAGGTCCACGCGCCGCCTTCCTAGCGCGCTGAAGTTCGTGATCGCGCCGCCCCACACGGCGCTGTTGGGCACCGTGATCTTCTTGTTGTCTGCCGTCGCCAGCACGGTCGCCATCATGTTCAGCTCCGTGACCGAGCCCTCGGCCCCGCCGATCACCACGTAGTCGCCCACCTTGAAGGGATGGTTGAGGGCGATCATCAGGCCCGCCGCGAGGCTGCCAAGCGACTCCTTGAACGCGAAGCCCAGTACCACGCCCGTCACGCCGAGGCTCGCCACAAGCGGCCCCACGTCCACGCCGATGCGCCCCAGCGCGATCACGCATAGTATCGCCCAGCCCGTCTTCGACGCGACGCTGCACAGGAACGTGCGCAGCAGAGCGTCCACGCGCTTCGACTTGCCAAGAGCCTTGTCAATCGCCTTCACGAGCAGTCTCACCACGATGCCGCCCACGATCAGTATCGCCGCGGCCATCAGCATGTTCGTGGCGCACTTGATTCCGTTCTGCGCAAGCCACGACATCCCCTGCTGCACCACCTCCTTGCCCTGGGCGACCTGCTCTCCCAGCGAGTCCGCCACCTGGGACGTCACCTGCGCCGCCACGTTCGTCACCTGCGTGGACACCTGCGCGGCCACGTTTGTCACAGTTTCAACTGCGTTTGTCATTTCTTTTCTCCTTTTGCTTGCGGCCCTTCGGCCTTTGCTGTTTGAAAACCACTTTGGGAACGGGCATCTTGCCCGTTTGAACTGGAGGAACAGGCGTCTTGCCCGTTAGCGGCGGGCAGGGAACTGCCCGCCCTACCTGTTTCGCCCAGCTTGGCGGAGCTGCCTCGAACGAAAGCGTCTTGTGCGTGGCGGGATGCTCGAACGAGAGCTTCCAGGCATGCAGGCACAATGGCGGAGGCGGCGCTGGCCTGCGGCGCCTCGCCTCAGGCGCGCCCTTCGCGCGCGGCGGAGGCGTTGGCGGCTTCGGACCATACTTCGCGTCGCCCAGCACGGGATGCCCCGCCTCCGCGAAGTGCACGCGTATCTGGTGTTTGCGGCCGCTCTTGAGCAGCACTTCCACAAGCGTCGACGGCGGCTCGCCCGCTGGCGGCTCCACCACACGCCACACCGTGCGCGCGAACTTGCCCGAATGGCCGTCCCTCACACTTCTCACGAAGAACTTCTCGTCCTCGGCGAGGTAGCTTTCGAATACGCCCCTCTCCGCGTCGAGCGCTCCCGCAACGCGCGCGAGGTACACCTTCGTCGTCACCTCGTTCCAGTGCTCGCGGAACCACTGCTGAACGGCCTCGGTCTTCGCCACCACCATCACGCCGCTTGTGTCGCGGTCGAGACGATGAACGAGATACACGCGACGCGAGCTCTTCCACTGCCCCTTGCGCACATAGTCGCCAAGCGTCGCCTCCACGCTGTTCTCGTCCACATTGCGCAGCGCCTGCGAGAGAACGCCCGCGGCCTTCTCGATGACGAATATCTGCGGATCCTCGTAGAGAATCCTTACACCCCGCAGACGATTTTCGGAGCGGCCTTTCATTTCTGCCCGTAGTATGCGTTGGGACCATGCTTGCGCGAGTAGTGCTTCTCGGCCACGTAGCCGGGAAGCCTGGGAACGCTCTCGCGCCCGAGCGTGGAGATCTGCTCGGTGAGGCGCGCCATGCGCGCCATCGCCTCGAGGGCCACGGCGTTGTCAACGGCCTTAAAGGCATCCGCGCCCCACGTGAAGGGTCCATGTCCCGGCACGAGCGCGCCGGGACGCTCCAGCGGATCGCTTCCCTCGAAGCGCTCAACTATCACCTTGCCCGTGTTCAGCTCGTACGCACTCTTCACCTCGTCCTCGGTGAGAGCGCGCGTGATCGGCACAGGGCCGTGGAACTGGTCCGCATGCGTTGTGCCGTAGCACGGAATCTCTCGCCCTGCCTGCGCCCATGCGACCGCCTCGATCGAATGAGTGTGCACCACGCCCCCCACGTTGCCGAAGGCGCGGTAGATGGCGAGATGCGTGGGCGTGTCGGACGAAGGCCGACATTCGCCCTCCACCTTGTGGCCCTCCATGTTCACCACCACCATGTCGCGCGGCTTCAGCAATGCGTACGGCACGCCCGACGGCTTTATCACGAAGAAGCCGGTCTCGGGATCGCGTTCGGAGACATTCCCCCATGTGAGCACCACAAGCCCCTCTTCGACGAGGCGCATGTTGGCACGATAGACTTTTCTCTTCAGTTCATCGAGCATATCGCCTTCTCCGCCTCAAGCGCCTTGGCAAAGCGCTCCATGTACGCCTTGAATCCTGCAACGCCCTTCTCGGCCGGCGCGCACGCAACGCCCTTCGCGTCCTTGAACACGCGCTTGGCGAGAAACTCCTCAAGCGCGCCTTCGCCGCCCTGCGCGGCGGCGTACGCCGCGAGAACCGCCATTCCCCACGGGCCTCCCTCGCCGGCCGTCTCAAGGCATGTGACCGACGTCTCAAGCGCATCGGCGAGATACTGCTGCGCCACGCCGGGCGTCGTGAAGATGCCGCCGTGCGCGGTTAGCGAGTCGAGCGCGCACTTTTCGCGCGCAAGGATGTCCATGCCCATCTTGAGCGTTGCAAACGCGGAGTAGATGGCCGCACGCATGAAGTTCGCGCGTGTGAACTCCGCTCCCGGCGTGCGCGCCACAAGCGGCGCGCCCGTCTCGACGCCCGCCACCGGCTCGCCGCTCACGAACGGCACCATCACCACGCCGCCCGCGTCGGGCGCCGCGGTGAGCGACTCGCGGAAGAGTGCGTCGAAGTCGCCGCCCAAGAGGCCCACCCACGCGTTGAGGTCGCTCGTGCAGTTGTTGCAGTGCACCATCGCCACGGGAAGCCCCGAAGGCGTGGTGACCATGTCGATCTCCGGATACGCGCTTGCGAGCGGCTTCTCGAGAACGACCATCGCGAAGACGCTCGTTCCCGCCGAGATGTTGCCGGTGCGTGCGGCCACGGCGTTAGTGGCCACCATTCCGGTGCCGGCATCGCCTTCGGGCGGTGCCATGAGCGCGCCGGGCTTCAGCGTGCCGGTGGGATCGATGAGTCGCGCGCCATCTTCGGTGAGGCGCCCAGCGCAGGCGCCGGCGGGAAGAACGTCAGGGAGAAGCGCGACGAGATCGACGCCGTATGCTTCGCGGTACTTCGCGAGGCGAGACGAGTCCCACCCGCCCGAGGCGTCGACGGGGAACATTCCCGATGCCTCGCCCACGCCGAGCGCGTTGACGCCCGTTAGCCGCCAGTGAACCCAGCCTGCGAGCGTGGTGAGATGCGCCACGCCGGGCACATGGGCTTCGCCGTTGAGGCGCGCCTGGTGGTAGTGGGCTATGCTCCAGCGCTGCGGGATGTTGAAGTCGAGAAGGCGCGAAAGCTCGGCGGCCGCCTGGGCCGTGGTGGTGTTGCGCCATGTGCGGAACGGTGCGAGCAGGTTCCATTCGGAGTCGAATGGAAGATAGCCGTGCATCATGCCGGAGATGCCGATGGCGTCAACGGACGAAAGCGCAGAGCCCGTCTTTGCCGCAAAGTCGGCCGCAGCCGCGGCAAATGCGCGCTGCAGAGCGTCAACGACATCTTCGAGCGAATACGTCCAGAATCCTCCCTCGAACTTGTTCTCCCAGGTGTGCGAGCCCGAGGCGACGGTGCGGAACGTATCGTCCACCACCACCGCCTTCACGCGCGTCGATCCGAATTCAATGCCAAGGTATTTCATGAATAGCCTTTCTTCCTGTTAGATGTCAATTATATCAAACCGGCACCTCGATGACAATGTGCTCGCCCGGCTTGAAGTCGCGCTCAAGCGTCGCCTCGCCGCTGTTGCGCGTACGGCCGCGCGTCCAGCCGGGCGGCGGCGGAAAGACCCGATCACGTGGGACGCGTGACCCTACCCGTGGATCGACGATGCGGAAGCGCCCGCCCTTC
>JAFUDL010000415.1 GCA_017459225.1 Kiritimatiellia bacterium | reverse complement strand
CGGCAGCTCCTCCTTAAGGACGGCGCGGATCGTCGAGAAGTACTTCTCCGCGACCTCCGCCATGCGCGGCTCGCTGTTCCACGAAAGCTCGTTGTCCACGAAAACGCCTACGCACCACGGATCGTTCTTCATGCGCTTTGCGGCGTCGCGCGCGCGTGAGCGGAAGGTCTTCTCGAATTCCGGATTGAACGGATCGGGAAGCGCGCCCCACCAGCCGCTGGAGTTCGCAAGGCGCGGAGTGCCGCCCGTCCCGAGGCAGAGCGTGTAGGGCGTGCGGTCCATGAGGTATATGGAGGAGTCGCTCCAGTTGGCTATCGTGTTGAGGCCCCATGCGCGGATGCGCTCGTGGGCGCGTTCGCGCACAAGCTCGCGCCACTTCTCGCCGTACTTGCGCCGCGCGTTGGCCTGGGCGAAGCTGAAGCAGGCGTAGGGGAGATGCGCGGGGTCCTTGTAGAAGCCATGCGCGCCGGGCCACTTGTTAGTCCAGAGGAAGCGGCCGTACACGGGATCGTCCTTCTCAGGCACCCACTCGAAGTACTTCTCGCGGAATCCGATTCCAGTCTCGCCGCCCACGCGCACGCAATCGACGCCGTGCGAGAAGAAGAGCCTGCCCTCCGGATCCACGAGCCACCACTTGCCGTTCACCTTCTCGGTGCGGAAGAAGCCTGTGGCCTTCAGCTGCGGACCCGCCGCCCAGCCGCCCCACTTGTCGGCGCCCTCTATCGGACTCTTCCTGTGCGCGGCAAGCCACGCCTCCTCCCTGCGCCTGGACTCCGCGAGGCCCTTCTCATCGTGCACCTTCCCCGGCCAGTCGTCATGCTTGAACTGCCCGAAGCGGTCCACGAACGGCATGAACGTCGCCGCGCCGAGCGTCTTCACCTTGCGTTCCACTTCGGCGGATACCGTTATCCGCCGCACGCTGAAGCCGCGCGGCGAGCCGTCCTGCGTGAAGAAGATGTGGAACGAGTTCGCGCGAGAGAGGTCGAACCCGCCGCCGCCCTTCGCGGACCTGCCGTCCTTCGCCACGGGCTTCCCGTTCATTCCCTCGAGCGCGAGCGGCGCGTCAAGCTCCCACGGCATCGCGCGCATCTGAGCCACTATCTCGCCCGTCGCGTGCGGCGCAAGGGCCACGCTGCCTCCAGGGCCCGCCCCCTGGCTGTTCTCGCCCTTCACGCTTAGATGCACCGTGCACGCGCGGTCGGTGGTGTTGCTCACCGATATCGTGATGCTGTCGTACGGCGTGAGGTCATAGACGCCCGCCTTGAAGTCGAGCCGCGTGCCGGGCCATCTATCCTTGACGCCCGTCTTCACGCCCATCGAACCATCCGGCAGAAGCGCGATGCTGGAGTCGTTCTGCGCCCTCAGCTCGGCCTCGGCCGATGGCCAAAGCACCCTCTCGCCCGCAGCTGCGGCAAACGCCGCCGCGCATGCGAGCGCGCACATTTCGAATTTCCTCATCGTCCCGTTCCTTTCTCTTTGCCGAAATCGGCAGCATTCATGACCTTGTGAATTGCCTCCAGATATCCCATGCCGTATTTCTCGTCAGGCTCAAGATAGGAGCCTTCGATCCATTCGTTCCACGCATTGACGGAAATCAGCTTTGGATAGCCGGCAGGGGTGTTGCGGTCGCACCAGTCCTTGACGCCGCGCAGCGCCTTCTCGAAGTCATCCGGCGTGGAGTTGACCACGTTTCTCATTGTTTCTGGGTAGCGCGGATTCGTATCCCAACCGATGGACACATGGCCGAAGTACGCCTTCAAACCATGGAGGCGCGCCTTCTCGGCGTCAAGCTTTGCAAGCCCCTTAGCCGCCCAAGTGGCATAGTCGCCTTGCGGATAGATATGGTGTGCGTAGGTGTACATTGTGGCGGACTCTATTCCCAGCGCCGCCACGTGCTCCGCCCGGCACGAATGCCAGCTGCACACCATCAGATGCACTCCGCCGAGCCCCACAGCCCTGCAGTCTTCGTCCAGTCCACGCAGCGCCGCGGCTGCCTTCTCCATTCCGCCGATTCCATTCACGAACGTGCCGACTTCGTATATCATGAAGACCGGCTTTCCGGCGATGCGGTAGTAGTTGGGGCGCGAGAAGTACATGTCGATCACGCGCCTCGACATCGCGCGGAACTCGTCTGGCCCCACCCCGCCGCGAAAATGCACGCGGTCGTTCTTTCGGGAAACCTTGTTGTTGCAGCCATCGCCGAAGTTGTGGTTGGCCCACATGAGGAAAAACTGCATCTTGCCATTGTTCCTGGCACCGAGGAAACCGTCGTGCAGGCCGCCTTCGAGAAACGTGCGCCCGCTGTACCAGTACCAGTCGTAGATGAACACGTTTACGCCGTGGGACGCCGCCGCCTCGATCTTCTTCTCCATCACCTTGGGGTCGGCCTCGTTCTCGAATCCCCATACCGGGCGGCGCGGCTGGTAGTGTCCCGGCCACTTCGGCTTCGCCTCCTTGATGTTCTGCCATTCTCCGATTCCCTCATGGAAGATGCCCAGCTCCTTCTGCCAACGCGGATCGGGCTGATAGCCGGGATACACGAGCGCCGCCACGTCGTACTTGGCGGGAAGCGCGGTTTTGCGCTGCCGCTTCACTTCGGAGAAGAGCGCGTCGCGCACGAATTCCACATTGTCTATGATGATCGTCTTGTCGGTGCTCGCTCCCATCTTCTCAGGCTGGCGCTGGAAGAACTCCACTGTGTACTTCCCAGGTTCGGCGATCTCGACAAACGCGTCGTACTTCACAAATCCTGCGTCGGACATCGCGCGCACCGTACGCTCCAGCATCTTTGCGCCACTTGTGCCCTCGCCCTTCCGGACGCGCACAAACGTCGTCGCGCCGAACATCCCAGGCCGGCCCACATATTGGAACGACAGCCTGTAGTCGCCCTTCTCCGGCGCGTCGAACGAGCGCCACACGGAAGTGTCGCCGGAAGCACCCCATGAGTCCGCCGGATGGTTGCACGTCTGCAGGTAGAACGCCTCGCTTCCCGGCTTCAGTTCGCGCCGCAGCCACGTGCCGTCCGGCATGGCGCGCCCTGCGTTGCCGCTTGCGCAAGTCCATGGCGTAACAATGCCGCGGGTTGCCTTTTCCGGCCGCCTGTGTCCTTCCGGGAGTACCGTGCCGAGCGGTGACCAGTCGGCGTCCTCCGTGAGCTTTACGTGCTCCGTGATGTTCGCATCGACATACGACGGCAATGCCATCGCTACGCAGATCGCCACAAGTTTCATCAGTCTGTTCACGTTCATTTTGGACTTTCTTTTACATTACCTCCGCAATCGACACCGGCATTATACACTTTTCCACATTTCGCCGTCAAGGTTTCATGCACTCTGGACTATTGTATCGCCGGGGGGGAAATGGGAAAGATTCTAGGGAAGTTGGGAAAAAGGAGTTTGGGCGGAGAAAATGAAAACCCCGTTGAAGATGGTTTCAACGGGGTTGGAATGGGTTTGGAATAGGGGTTGGAGGTCATTGAACATTGACTCGCACGGTGCGGGTGATGGGTGAGGGAAGCTCGTAGGTGGCGAGATGTGTGCCCATGAGAAAATAGCCGATGTCCATGCTGAAAGAGAGCGGGACTGAGGAGGATGTTGATTGATTGATGCGGCGGATTAGGCGGCGACGGTGGGTATCAAGCATGGCGAAGACGGCTTGGAGGTTGGTATCGGTTAGATCAAGCCACCAGCCGCCTGCCGTATCGTTGCGGAGGTTGCCGGACCGATTGAGGATGCTGCGCAGGTAATCTTCTGCGGGTGTGGCGGATGCGATCGCACCGGTCTCCGCGGTCTCGAGGGATTTCAGCTGCATTACCTGTTCGCAGACGGCTCCGATGAGGACGGCGAGGCGGCGTCCGGAACCTACGGCGAAGTGGCAGGCTGATTGGTAGTCGTCGGCATCCTCGGCAAAGCGCGTCATTACGGCGTCAAAGTCGCTTGTGCGGTTGAGCTGCTTGATGGACGTGACGTTGCATACCTCTTTCATCACGCGCTTGCGGTAGGCGTCTAACGGCTCGCCGAGGGCGCGGGCGGCTGCATTGGCCGCCCGGAAGTAGGCCGCAATCTGCGGCTGGGTGAGGCCTTGAGGTTTACGCATCGCTCCCCTCCTTGTCATCGAGCATTTTCCGCGCCGTGTCTAATGCTGCTATAGCCTGTATCAACTCTTGTTCGGTGGAGATCGTATATCCCTGTGCCGCATGGGCCATCGCATGACCAATAGAGTGCCGGGCAGATTCAAGATGGGCGCGAAATCTTTCAAGGTCGATCATTTGGCGGCCTCGCTTTCTTCAACACTGCCCAGAACTTCAATGTCACCCACTTCACGCCGAACGCATCTTGCTTCATAAGTGAAGTCGGGATTACGCGCCACAAAACGAGTCCAGTCATTGATGGCGTCGTCTTTGTCCTTTCGCCATTCGCTGATTGTGAACCAGTGAAAGTTCCCGTCGCCACACATTGCATGGCATTGAACGGCGTATTCACATTTCTTCTCCTGGTTCCTTTCCGTGGCGTGTGGCGGATAAAACAATTCGGCTTCTTTGTTGAGCCTGTCGCAAAGCTCTTCGATGTATTGAATCGCACTGGGGCCTCCCCACGCATGATCTCGCCGACACACGACATCGTGATTCGAAGCATACCGTACCGCCGCGATTGACGTCCCAACATCAACATAGAACGGCTTGTCGTAATTGGATCTAGACATTTGGCACCTCGCTTTCAGCTTCCTCCAATATGGAGGCAAGATGATCGGCGGCGTGCGTGAAGATGATGGGGACTGGCCATTTGCGGAGCGCGGCCTTGTACTCGGCCATCTGGCGTTCGTCAAGCCCGAACGCACCCATGTGCCACACTATGGCGGCTCTTTCGAACGGTTCCAGCCTAATGCCAATGTCGGCGGCGATCATCGCGCTTGCAACGCCGTGTCCCGGGTACGGCGGCTGCGTGTATTCGTACTTCCCGCCTCCGACGGCCTTGTAGCACAGGCACTTCACCAGGTCGTGGTACATACCGATCCGATAGGCCGACACCTCCGGCACAGCACGGGTTTCGAGCAGATTGTCGGTTACGTGGATCGAATGTTCCGCCAAACCGCCCGCCACGGCGAGGTGGTGGCCTTTTGAGGCAGGGGCTTCAAAGAAACCTATCCGCTTCAGTCCCTCAAAGGTTGAAAGCGTCTGCTCTGTCCGCTTCCAATACTCGTTAATCCTCTCTTGATCAATCATTGAACACCTCCTTGAAAATCAGCCGGCCTCCATTGTCATCTTACCCAGGGCACCGACCGGCGAATGCTCTGGCGCAGCTGCACCCTCCTAGATGTGCGGCGTGGGTTTAAACTACTTCACCTGCTCGTCGGCGATGGGTTCGATCCAGAACTCGTCCGTCTGCTCCATCGAGATCTCGTACTCGTCAAGCACGGCCTTCTTCGCCTGGGCCTTGGCGACGACTTCGGGATCCTCGCTCTTGAGGTCGCGGAATACCGTCAATATCGCCTCCTTGTCAACCTCCGGCTGGTTGCGGACGAACTGCTTGAGCTTGTCGATGCCGTCGAAGATGATGCCGAGCGCCTTCCACGCGACCTTCTTGAACCGCCCCGCCTTGGTGACGGTGGGGAGCCCCAGCCGCACGCCGAAGTTGGCGAGCTTGGTGGAACCGCTGCGCCGCCCGGGCGCGCAAAGCTCGCCCGCGTGCGCCTCGAAGTACGGCGCCGCGCGCTCGTGCGCGGCCTTGATGTCGGCGTTGAGCGCCTTGATCTCCGCGCCGTACTTGTCGTCGATCGCCTGGTGCCGCGCCTTGAGCGCCGCCACCAGCTTCTCGCGCTGCACGCTGCACTTCGCCGCCGCGTCCACCGCCTCCTCGAACTCGGCGCGCGTCGCGCACGCCTGGACCTTCACTGCCTTGATTCTTGCCATGTTGTCTGTTCCTTGTTGGTTTGTTGTCGATAACATCAGTATTCGCTCTTCATCGCGCCGAGGGCGAGGTAGCCGTTCACCACCTTGCGGTAGGCGTCCCAGGAAAGCTCCGCCTTGGCCTTGCGGCAGACGGCGTAGCTCTTCTGCAGGTACTTGATGAACACGCCCAGCCCGCGCGTCTTGACGAGCTGCTTGATTCCCGCCAGCACCTCGCCCGCCGGCAGCGGCAGGTCGAACGACCGCGCGATCGTGTTGATGTCCCTGACCGGCGGCACGTCCGGCAGCACGACCTTCACCACGCCGCGACGGCGCAGCTGGTCGAAAAGGAGCTGGTTCTTGCCGCCCTCCAGCCCGGCAAGCCCCACCTTCGTGGCGGACATCACAAGCCCGCACCCCGTCCTATCGTACACCTCCCGCACGAACTCCATCATGGCCTTCGCGCTCGCGTCCGTGGCGGTCTCGAGGGCAAGGTGGAACTCGTCGATGATGAGGAGGTTGTAGCGCGTGAGGCTTCCGAAGATCGCGTCCTCGAGCGCCCAGCACTTCGTGGCCTTCACGCCGTTGCCGAACTTCAGCGCCAGCTCGCGGACGAGGCGCGGACGCGTCCAGCCGCTGCCCATGCGCAGGTAGATGGTCTTGCCGTGGTTGTTGAGCCGCTGGAACTCCATGAGCGCCGTGGTCTTGCCGATCTGCGACGCGCCGTAGATGAACGCCGGCATGCCGTCGTTGAGCGCCGCCGTACACGCCGAGAACACGGTCTTCTTGACCTCCGTCTCGATGATGCCGATGCGCTTCTTCTTCATCTCCTCGAGCTCGACGGCCTTGAAGCTCTTGATCGCCTTGACGATGTTCGCCCAGCTCGCGGGCTTGCCGCCGGACGTCACGCCGTAGCTTCCCCGGAACACCTGGTACAGCGTGTACTTGTCGTACGCCCCCATCTTGGTGGCCAGGTCGGCCTCCTTGAGGGGGGATTCCTGGGCGTAGGAGTACAGCCAGAACACCTCCTCGCCGTCCTCTTCCGACACCTGGCCGCGCGCCACGGCCTGCTTGATCGCCGCGCGCACCTCGTGCGCCGGCATGGATATCCCCCGCGAAATGATCGCGGAGTGCTTTTCGCCTGGCGCCGCCTCCACGGACGGAGCCTCGGCCTGTTTCGTTGATTCGTTCACCATGTTTCCTCCTGTTTGTTGGTTGTTTGCGGAACACTAAAAGCCGATATAAACACTCTTTAAACTGAAGCCAGCACGTCCAGTGAAAAGGCTTCCTCCCCGGCGGCAGCGGAACCGCTACCACACGGCGTACCATCCGCCGGGGAGAAATCGTCGTTCGCCCCCGCCAGCTCCTCGAAGGAGTAGCCGGGGTCGGAAGCGGCTGGAGCGCCGCTTCCCCGAAGTGTGGCTTCCTTGATCACGCGCAGGTTGTTCGCCATGCGCGCGGCGCGCTCCTCCGCCTCCGCCTGGTGGCGTCCGCGTATCGGAAGCACCTTGCCCGCGAGGTCGTGCGCCTGCTCGCCCATCTTGACCTCGATCGCGTGGCGGTCGTACGCCGGCGCACGGTTGTAGAGGGCGCACGTGCCGAGCGTGTGCCCGTCCCCGCCGTCCACCAGCCAGATCTTCTCCGGCATCATCGGGTTGTAGAGCGCAAGCGCCTTCGCGCCCGGGCTCATCGCCTGCTGCCACCCCGCGCGGTTCTTCACGGCCGCCCGGTACAGCATCTCGTCGCGCCCGTACAGAAGCTCGTTCCGGAACCCGATGAGACCATTGTCGCGCACGCGCACCTCGATCGCGTCCTTCTCGATGTCCATGAAGTGCGGCAGATACCAGTCATCGACCTTCACGATCTCGCCGCCCTGGATTCCCTCCTGGTACGCCTCCCACCGGCTCATGGGCCTCACACGCCGCAGCGCCGGATCGCGCCCCACCACCACGGCCACCGCGCGCGCGCCGTCCGGGTCCTCCTTCGCCATGTCAACCAGCTCGCCCATCGGACGCCACTCGTTCGACGTCGCAGACAGCCGCCACTCCTGGACGACCTTCCCGTCCCATCCCTCCAGCTTGTGCTCCGGATCCCGCATCAGCGCGTCCTCGATCTGGCGGAACGCCGCGTGGTACTCGTCGAAGGTCAGCAGCCCCGCCTCCAGCTTCAGCGCGAACTCCTCCGGCAGCTTCGCCGCCGCCGCCATCAGACGCTCCTCGTACTTCACGAGCGCCGCCTGGCTCTCGTGAAGGTGCTCCGCGTCGCGCCCCCGGCTTCCGACCAGCCCCGCCGTGCGGTTGTGCAGGAGGTTGTGCGCCCCCTCGCAGAGGGCCTTCATCTTGAAGTTGCCGCCGCCGTTCCCGATGAACAGCCCCGCGTGGACCTGCTCGCTCAATATCCCGGAACGGCTGATCTTGATGAGCTCGCCCATGCCGGGAATCGCGCGTATCTGCCGCTCCACGTTCTGGCGGATCGCGGTGGTGCCGTGCTCCACCACGTCCTCGATGCCGCCCCTGTGGAACCCGCGCACGATGTGGTCGTACGCGAACAGGAACCGGAACTGCTGCTCCTTCAGGTTGTCGCGCTTGCCGTCCGCGCGCTCGAAGCGCGGCTTCAGGATCGAGGAGCATTTAAAGCCGCTCGCCACGTCGTACCCGGCGAACTCCAACGGCTGGCACACCTTCGCGCCGAGCATGATGTCCGTGTTGTGCCACACGTCGTCGTACTCCACCTTCGCCAGCACCGGCAGCCCCACGCGCGTGGTGAGGACCGGCAGCAGATACCGCCCCGCCGCCTTGCGCCCGCGCCGGTTCGCGAAGACGTTGAAGTAGTAGTTGGGATTCGCCTTGGCGACGGCCTGGAGGTTGGCGTAGGTCGCGCCGTGCGGCGTCCAGTCGAGCGGGCACTCGTCCGGCATGGGCTCGTCCGGACGCTCCCGTCGCCACACGTCGCGCCAAGTGCCGATCGCGCCAAGCATCGCCCGTCCGCGCCGGAAGTCGCGCATCATCGTGCGGTACCCGCCCATGGACGTGTTCAGGTCGTTCTCTACATAGTGCATGTAGCACTCCAGCCACGGATTCGCCGCCGTGAGCTGCCGCACCCTGCGCCGGTCCACGAGCGCCGCCGCGCCGGCGCGCTTGTAGGCGTAGAACCTCCGCCGGATCGTGCCGAACGGCGCGACGCCCCGCGACGCCATCTGCTCCATCACGCGCACGCGCTGGTTCTTCGGCGCCGCCTCGATCTCCATCATGTACGACTTCCAGTCGGCGGCCGCCACGCGCGCCTCCATCGAGGAGACCGCCGCAAGCTGCTCGTATGTCGCCAGTTGGTCCATGCCCTTCAATCCTTTCTCAAATCCTGTTACAGCGCTCCTGCAGGAACTTCAGAACGCTCTCCGTCGTCAGTGCCGGTCAGAACTCCGAGCCGAACCAAGTGAACGAATATTTCAGGAGATGCGAAAAGCCCTGTATTCACAGCATCCCCAAAAGTTTTTCTCCACTCTGCTCCACGCCGGTCTTCTCGACGCAGTTCTGCCCGAACTGGCCTCTCTGTGCGGAGTCAAGCAGCCAGTTCAATATCATTTTGGCCTCGACGCATTTGAGCACACGATGAAAGTTCTTGAAAAGACGTCAATAAATACTGAAAACGAAGTGACACGTTTTGCATCCCTTGTCCACGACCTTGGCAAGGGATTGACTCCTGTCGAAAAATGGCCTCATCATTACGACCATCCTCAGTTGGGCGTCCAAGCCCTCGACGCTCTCTGCAAACGGATCGTTATCCCAAGGCACTGGTACCGTTACGCACGCTTCATCATCGAGCGGCATATGTACATTCCCCGCACATGCAAATTGGGAAAGATCGTTGAGATCCTTCTTGAAATGCAGAGAAACAACTTTTCCATGTACGAGACTACTGTCATCATAACGGCAGATCACGGCGCAACGCCTTCCTGGCTTGCCAACGGCGATGAACTGCTTTCATTCTTGAACGAACAGCGAAAGCATATCATCTTTCCTACTAACTTGCCTCCAGAACAGCGTAGCACATGGGTTAAGATGAAACTTGCCCAGGCACTCTCTGATCGAGGACTTTCTGAACAGTTATGATTTCAAATGATATTTTTTTAAGAGGGGCTTTCCAATCAGAACCGCAACAATAGT
>JAFUDL010000414.1 GCA_017459225.1 Kiritimatiellia bacterium | reverse complement strand
GACGACGTGACAGCAGGGTTCCTGCCGTCGATGATATTCGCGTGGTTCTTTCTGATCTCGCTGCCGTCGGGCGTGCTCGCAGGAAGAATCGGACGCAAGAACACGGTGCTGGTGTCGCTTGCGGTGACTGTGGCCGCGATGCTTCTGCCGCTTGCAGCTGGCGCGGATCGTCCGTGGCCGTACTTTGCGGCGTTCGCGCTGATCGGAATCGGCAACACCATCCTGCAGGCCGCTCTGCCGGCGCTCATGGGCAACGTCGTGCCGCCTGCGCTTCTTGCAAGCCGCATCTCGCTCGGGCAGTTCGTCAAGGCGATATGCGCGGCGCTAACGCCCGTGTTCATCTACGTAGCGGCAAGCGCGATGGGGAACTGGCGGCTCGTGTTTCCGATCTACGGCGTCGTGGCGGCGGCGACAGCCACATGGCTGATGTTTTCAAGGATTCCAGACGAGCGGGAGGCGTCGGGCGGCATCGCCGTTTCGCGGACGACGTTCGGCAGCTGCTTTGCGCTGTTGCGCAATCCGCTGGTTCTCGCGTTGACCATAGGCATATTCTTCGCGGTGGGACTGGACGTTGGGTTCTCGGTGGCGATTCCTGAGTTTCTGAAGGGCGAATACAAGATGGATGTCAATTCGGCGGGGGTTGGCCCAACAGTGTATTTCGTCGGCAAGACGATCGCCGCAGCAGCAGGGGCGGTGCTGCTGGCGAAGTGTTCGCCCGTTAAATGCTTTCCATGGTGCGTCGGGTTGACCATTATCGCCGTTGCCGGGATATTCGCATGCCCGGGCTCGGTCTCTTTCCTCGTGTGCGTGTTCGTGGCTGCGTTTGCCTCCGCAAACACCTTCGGGATATGCATGGGCATTGCGCTCGACAAGATGCCGGAGAAGGCGAACGAGATCACGTCGCTCATGGTGATGGCGATTGCTGGAGGCGCTGTGGTGCCGCCCGTACTAGGCTTCGCCCAGAAGCAGGCGGGATGTTCAGGTCTCGTGTGGGTGCTTCTTGCGTGCCTCGCGTATCAGGCGGCGCTTTCGGCCGCGCTGTTTGCTAGTTGCTTCTGTTTGCCTAAGGCGCAGAAATGACGTGTGATCTTGCGCAGATGCAATGAAAGGAAAGTCTCTGATAGTGTGTCGCATGAGTCCACTTTGCAAAAACTTTGCAAACTCTTTGCTTCGCCATGACAACTTGCGCAACGAAATTTGGTTAAATCTCCAGTGCCGGGTCGAAGAGACCTCTGGCCAAAGGAAAGGACAAAGCTATGAAGACGATGATGTGTAGAGCGGCGGCGCTTGCCGCCATGGCCGCGGCGTTTTCGTCCGGGGCCGTCGATCTCACGGGCCTTGCGGACACGAAGTTCGCCGAGCGGTATGCCTTCGCCACCAACCGGGCCGAGGTGATAGAGACGCTGCGCCCAAACACCGACGCATGGTACGCGTATTCCATACTGAACGCGCAGACCGAAGGCCGCCTCGACGACGCGAAGAAGCTCAACCAGAAATGGCCGGAGTCGTCCGGCGGCAACAGGCGCCTCGCGTTCGCCTTCCGCCAGGACTTCCTCGACTGGGACCGCGGCAAGTGCCAGGCGTTCTTCATACCGCAGCACCTGAACTTCCTCCACATCTGGGAAGGCCTGCCCGAGCGCGAAGTAGAACTCAAGCCCAACTCCTACCCATCCGAGCTGAAGGACGAGGATGTCTCGTTCGACGCCTTCGCGAACAAGGAGAAGTACGGCTACTCCTACCACGATCTTGAAGACGGATTCGTCTCCATCGCCCTGCGCGACGATGCAAAGGCCCTTAAGCGTACCGACGCGTCGTTCCTGCTGGGCAGCAACGCATATCTCCCCGACACTCCCGGCCTCACCAAGTGCCTGCTGCAGTATCTCACGGACGGCGACAAGAACGACTTCTTCAAGGGATTCGGAGTGTTCAAGGATCTCACGCTAGACCAGCTTGCCGAAGTGGCCCGCGCCACGAAGGGGACTGCGAAGGACGTAGCATCCTCGGCTGTCTTCGCCGACATTGTCCTCAAGAAGCTTACGCCCGGCGCGGACGACGACCCCAACGACCTCAAGGCGCGCGAAGCACTTCTCAGGCGCCGCCTCGACTTCACCAAGACGCTCGCCCCTGCGCTCAAGCAGAAGCGCGTCGCCGCCGAACGCGAACTCCTCGAGTTCTATCGCAGCGTCGGCGACCTCTCCCACAAGGATCTTTTCCTCGACTACTTGAGGGATGTCAAGCCCGATCACGGCCTCGTCACTCATCGACACGTCAGCAGCGGAGTCTTCAACGTCCAGGGCTTAGCAATCGACGGAGGCCGCAGCGCCGACCGCGCCGATGCGCTTGTGACAGACTATCTCGCCGCGCTCGCCGGCGATGACATGAAGGCGTTCTCCGAACTCGTGGAGAAGGACTTCCTCGCGAAGACGGTCTCCGAGGCGGAGCTGGTATCGGGAAAGCCCGCGGCCGACGTCAACACGCGCATCTTCTCCGCCGACGAGTTCAAGCGGATTCAGGATCGCGTGGAGGTGAACTGGGCGAAGGCGAACAAGAAAGTGTTCGCCTCGAAGGATGACGTGTCGCTTGCGCTTGACGTGAAGAACGTGCAGAAGCTTCGCATCGCCATCTACGAGCTAGACGCTGCGGCGGCATGCCGCGAGGCGAAGGGAGAGGTTTCGAGCGACATCGACCTCGACTGCGCCGTGCCCACTGTGGAGCGCTTCCTCGACTTCGCGGCGAAGCCCGCCATCCTGCGACACCGAGAGACGCTGGCGTTCCCCGAGCTGGCAGAGCCAGGGCTCTACGTGGTGGAATGCTCAGGCGGCGGCGTGTCGAGCCGCGCGGTGGTACGCAAGGGCCGACTCCGCGCCACCGAGCGGCGCGACACGGCGGGGCATGTTTTCGCAGCGCT
>JAFUDL010000413.1 GCA_017459225.1 Kiritimatiellia bacterium | reverse complement strand
GGGGAAGGGACGTGCGAGCGTGATGGACACTTCCTCTTCGGTCTTTCCGTCGCCGCCCAGCACCGTGGCGCGTCCGTAGGAGGCGCCATTTCCGTCTCGCAGCTCTACGATTCCGCCTGTGCGCGGCACAATACGCAGAACGAGCTTTGCGGCGGCGCGCGGTGCGTTGAAATAGCGCCATGTGGCGGAGTCGCCGGAGTGCACCTTCGCGAGGCGTTCGCGCCCGTCGGTGCCGGTTTCGATGCGCACGGTTCCCTCCATGAGGCAGGCCAGGCGGGCGGACGTATCGGCGAAGGGGTCCAGCATCGGCCCGGCGCCGTTGGAAGTCATCTCAACCTCGCCTATAGAGCCGTCTGCGCCGAACTCGATTGGCTCCACGCATGCCTTGCGCATCGACTGCGAGCAGTTGGTGGAGCGGTGGTAGAGCACGTACCATCTGCCGTTGAACTCTACGATGCCGCCGTGGTTGTTCCAGGTTTGCGGGTCGCAGCCGTAGTTGTCGATGATCACGCCGCGGTATGTGTAGGGACCGAACACGTTGGCCGCTGTCGCGTAGCCTATGCACGTGGGGCGTCCGTGCCGGGAGACGTCCGCAAACACGAGATAGTACACGCCGCTGCGTTTCGTGAGCTGTATGCCCTCGTGGAAATTGTGGCGGGCCTCGTCGATCACGCCCTTGTGGAGGGTGCCGGGCTCGATGCCGGAAAGATCGGGTTTGAGCACGGCGCCCTTTGCGGAGAACTGTCCCCAGAAATAGTACACGGTGCCGTCGTCGTCGCGGAACACCGATGGGTCGATCTGCGTGGCCCAGGGGTACGCGAAAGAGGCTTTGAAGGGACCGCACGGGGTGTCGGCCGAGGCAACGCCTTCTCTGTGCGACTTGTCGGGCATGCAGTAGAAGATGTGCCATTTTGGGTTGTGGAATAACGCGTCGGGCGCGTAGAGAGGCGCGTCAGAGGCGGGCACGCCGTCGTTGGCGTCCGTCGAAGCCAGAACGCCGCGCCTTGCCGTCCATGTGCGAAGGTCGCGCGTCTCGAAGACGTCGTTGAAGTGCGTGCAGTAGGCGCCGCCTGCCGTGCGCTCGTCGCGCGAGCCGAACACGTACAATGCGCCGTCAGGACCAGTTCGCGGGGCGGGGTCCGAGAGGAACTCTCCCTCCGGTGTGATCGGATTTGTCGCGAAGGCTGAAGCCGCCGCAAGCGCGGCAAGGGTCAATGTGCAGTTTTTCATGCGTCGAATTATACCAAACCTCCGCGCCTTTCGCAATGAGATGTGCTTCTATTCAAGCCAAGTGCCGACGGCGGCGGAGATCGCGTCCGCGATGCGCTTATGTCCGGCGGCCGATGGATGCAGCCGATCGCGGTTGCCGTTCGAGAAGAACGGAACGTGCGCGTTGGAGTTTGGATAAAGTCCGGCATCGGCGTTGATGTCGACAACTTGCGCGGACCAGACGTTCCCTGCTTCCTTGACGACGTTCACGTAGTCGTCGATGAAGAGCCCAAGTTCGTTCGCGTACGACTCGTCGGGCTGCACGTTCCTCGCACCGAACGTCGCGTAGCCGCGGTGAATCGGCGTGAGTAGAACGATGTGTGCGGCGGGAAAGTTCTCAATGAGATGAGACATCGCGACGTTGATTCGTCCGCGCAGCGTTCTTTCATCGCGTGAGATTGTGCGCTTTTTGAGTGTCGTCTCGCGTCCGTTGCGGTTCGTCTTCTCCTCGGCGACTGAGTACCACTCGCCGAGCGGAATGTTGTCGTTGAAGTCGTTCGTGCCTGCGAAGACGAAGACGACGTCTGGACACTCGGCATGTTCCTTCGCATACGCCTTCGCCTGGCCGACGATGTGGCACCACTGCTGCCCGTTGATGCCATATACGAGCGGGGCGAAGCCGTACCTTTCGCCGAGAAAACCCCAGTAGTTCTTCGTGCATCCGATGTGGTGCCTGTCGGTTATCGAGTCGCCGAGGAAGAGAACTCTCTTGGGTGCATGAGCAGGCTGCGCGGCATGCGCAGGGTTGTGGGGCGTCTTCGAAACCTCCTTGGGCGTCTCGGCGAAGGCGATCGCCGATGCGGCGCATGCGGCCAGAAGTAGAAATCTCATGGTGAATGTCCTTTCTTGTTGGCATCTACTGAACTCGGGCGATACACGTTTCGCCCACAAGCATATATTGTACCATATCTGCGGCAGCCGGCGATGTAATTGATGAAGAAGTGTGGTTTAATTAAATGCGATATGACGAAGGCTCTGACGCGCCCTCAGCCATTGACGCACACACATTGCTTTCGCTGTTTGGAGTTTCGGAGTCTTGGAGTTGTTGTAAATCGCCCGGATAATTGCAAAAACACGCATGTGCGATGTGGCAAGGCCGCCTCGGCCTTGCAGCAAGTGTAATGGCGCAACCACGAATCACGAGCCACGAACCACGAATCACTGCCTCACTACTCGGTTGTGCCTGGCTCGGCCATTTTGGTATAATGTTCGGCAATGAGACCGATAGCCACAGACACGCACGACTTTCCGTCCATAAGGCGGGATGGAAAAATCTACGTCGACAAGACG
>JAFUDL010000412.1 GCA_017459225.1 Kiritimatiellia bacterium | reverse complement strand
GCCCGCCGCGTTCTTGAGCTCGACTGCGGAAGGCTTCTCGATCTTCGTGCCGGCGGCCATCTGGCCTACCTTGAGCTCCTGAAGCTTGAGCAGGTTCTCGCGGATCTTGGTGACGTCGGCAGGGTAGCCGTAGAGGCTCTCCACCTTCCAGCCGGTTTCGGATGAGGCAAGAACGAGCTTCTTCTCGCCTCCAATCTCCACGCGCGCCACGTCCGTAAGGTCGAACGCGGGCAGCACCTTGTTGCCGACGAGCGATGGCGCCTTGACGCTGCCGCTCTTCGAAGTGTAGTATGCCGCTCCGCCGAGCACTGCGGCGGCGGCCGCCAGTATAACAAGATTCTTCGTAGTCATTTCAGATACTCCAGATTAGTGCCTGCGGCGCATGAAGCCGCGCAGCAGACCAAGCAGAATCACAAGCGCGGGCACGAGGCAGATGTTGACAACCTTGAGGGTCAGGCCGAGGCGGTCGATGTCGGCCGTGAGCTCCTTGCGCACGTTCTTGAGCTTGCGGCGCGTGTCGGCCTGCGTCTTGCGCAGCTTGGCGATCTCCTCCTGCTGCTCCTTCGAGAAGAGGAAGCGGTCATTGCCGCTCTTCTGCTTCTGGAGAGCGGAGAGGCGCTGCTGCGTCTGCTCAAGCTCCTTCTCGAATTTCTCCTGCTCTGCCTGCCACTTCTTGAGGGCCTCGGCTTCGAGGGCGTCGACCTTCGTGAACGGACGGTTGGAGGGGCCGCGCGAACGCACGCCGATGAGCTCCTCGCGTCCGGCATACTGCTCGATCACGTTGGAGAAGAGCAGCAGGTTGTCGTTCATGGGCTGTGCGATGGCTCCGAAGATCGTGTTCATCACGCGCACGCAGAACTCGTCGGCGAGGAAGTCGGAGTCGCCGAACAGCACCACGCTGCCCTTGCCCTCGGCGGTGACCTTGGGAACGGCGTTGGTGGATCCCTCGGCGGAATCGGGTCCCTTGGGGAACGCGGTCTTGAACGTGCCGGAGAGGCGCGCGGCGAGGGTGCGCTGCACGCCGTCGGGCTTGAGGTCGCGGCGCATCGCGCCCATGCCGAACTGCGCGCCCGAACGGTCCACGAGGCAGGCGTCGGTGGCGGAGGAGACGATCAGCGGCTCGAACTTGATGCCCTCCTTGTTCGCGAAGGAGAAGGATCCCGAGAACGGAAGCAGCACCTGGCTGAGGCGCGAGACGAGGATGTCCTTCTTGTCCATGTTCTTCGTGCCGAGCGAGAGGAACGCGGGATTGTCCTCGGCGCGGCCGTTGCCGTCGTTGAGCGTGGTGGCGGCCGAGAGGTCGGCCACGAGCTTGGAGGTGTCGAACGTGACGCCCCACGCGTCGAAGAGCTTGCCGAGGGTGGAGGGACCGTCCTGGCCGCCCATCTGCTGCATCATCGGGTTCTGCTGCTGGCGGCTGGAGATCATGTCCATGATCGAGAACGGATCCACGCACGCGATCAGGCGGCCCCCGCGCAGCACGAACTGGTCGATGGCGAAGAGCGTCTTCTCGGAGAGGTCCTTGGCGTGCAGCACCACGAGGGTCTTCACGTCGTCGTCGATCTTGTCGGCGTCGGTGGCGATCTCGCGCACTTCGTAGTCCTTCTTGAGCTCGTTGAACACGGCCCATCCCTGCGGCTGCTGGCGGCGCTGCATCATCATGGGATTCTGCGGCTTGCCCATCACGTCGGGCAGGGACGTCATCAGGCCCACCACCGGGCGCTCCGGCCACGCAACGCGGGTGACTAGGCGCGTGATGTCGTACTCGAGCGTCGACTCCGTCTTCTGGCTGAGCCTCGGAAGCGTCTCCTCGCGCTCGCCGCACACCGCCACGAGGCCGAAGTACACGGGCTGGCCGAACGGGTTCACGTTCTGCGGCTCAACGCCGTAGCGCTGCGCCCACTCCTCGGCGTCGCTGTCCGGCTTGGGGTCGTACGCCTCGAGCGTGACATGTCCCTTGCCAGCGCGCTCATACTCCTTGAGCAGGTTCTGCACCTGCTGGGCATACGTCTTGAACTGCATCGGCATCTCGGCCGAGCTGGAGCTGAAGTAGAACTTCAGCGTAACGTCGTTCTCGAGCTTGCCGAGCACGGCCTTCGAGCCCTTCGAGAGCGTGTAGAGCTTCTCGCCCGTCATGTCCACGCGCAGCGGCAGATTCGAGAGGATGATGTTCGCGGCGCCTATGATGACGGCCAATACCGCAAGCCCCGCCATTCCTGTAAGTTTCTTGTTCATGGTTTCAAACCTTCAAATCAAAACTCTAAACTTTGAACACTTCGAACTTTGAACTTCAAACTTCGAACTACGACGCCTTCCGGCTGTCGGTGACCACCTGCGCTGCGGCGAGCATGAATACCATCATGCCCACGTAGTAGCCGATGTCGGCAAAGTCGATCATGCCGCGGCGCATCGCGTCGAAGTGCTGCAGAAGTGAGCAAGATGCGATGGCGTTCACCACTCCGCCTGGAACTCCCCAGTTGGCGACCGCGTTCACCACCGGGTCGAAGCCGATGATGAGCAGGCCGAACGTGATGGCGAGCGCTATCACGAATCCGATCACCTGGCTGCGCGAGAGCGACGAGGCGAAGATGCCGATCGCCGTCGCGGCGCCCGCGAGGAGGAAGCTGCCGAGATAGCCGCAGAACACTGCGCCGAAGTCGGGGCTGCCGAGCCACGCCGCGGTGCACACCACGGGGAACGTCAGCGCCAGGCCGATGCCGATGAACGCCCAGGCCGCGAGGAACTTGCCCACAAGGGCCTCGCCGAGCGTTATCGGCAGCGTGAGCAGCAGCTCGATGGTGCCGTTCCTGCGCTCCTCCGCCCACGATCCCATTGTGGCGGCGGGCACGAGCAGGAGGTACATCCACGGGTGCCAGAAGAAGAACGGAGTGAGGTCCGCCTGGCGGCGCTCGTAGAAGAACGCGACGCCGAACGTGAGGAACCCGGCGAGCACCAGGAAGGCCACCAGGAACACATATGCGACGGGCGAGTCGAAGTACGCCTTGAACTCACGCCCGAAGACAGTCTTTACTTTGCAGGGGCACATGGCTTACTTGCCCTCCTTTTCCATCGTGAGATTGCGGAAGACGACGTCGAGCTTGCCGCTTGGATCCATCGCGCGCAGCTTGCCGGGGGTGCCGTCGGCCTTGATCTCGCCGTTGGCGATGATGATGGCGCGCGTGCAGACTGCGTCGACCTCTTCGAGAATGTGGGTGGAGATGATGATCGCCTTCTCCTTGGCCATGTTCTTGATCATCTCGCGCACGACGAACTTCTGGTTGGGATCGAGGCCGTCGGTGGGCTCGTCCATGATGAGCACCTTGGGGTCGTGCAGGATGGCCTGCGCGAAGCACGTGCGCTGGCGGTAGCCCTTGGAGAGCGTCTCGATCGTCTGGCGCGCGACGCCCGTGAGCTTCGCGTCCACGATCGCCTTCTCCACGCGCGCCTTCGCTTCCGCGCCGCTGTAGCCGCGTATCTTGGCTATGAACGCGAGAAAGTCGCATACTGTCATGGCGCGGTAGCTCGGCGCAGCCTCCGGGAGGTAGCCAAGCACGCTCTTCGCGCCAACGGGATCCTTGATTATGTCATGCCCGCATATTTCAGCAGTGCCGGATGTGGGGGGGATGAAACCCGTGATCATCCGCATGGTGGTCGATTTTCCGGCGCCGTTCGGCCCCAGAAAGCCCAGCACCTCGCCCTTGGCGACTTCGAAGGAGATTCCCTTCACCGCCTCGAACGAGCCGAAGCTCTTCTTCAGTTTATCTACCTTAAGCATGTCCGTGCAGCCTTCTTTTTGCTTCTTGTGGCGGCCCCCCCACCCGGGAGAGCCGCCATGTAGAATAGCAAACTTGTGTTAAGAGTCTGTTAAGGATCGTCAGAACGCCACGCCGGGCACCGTGAAGCGGTTACACGTGCCGTCGTGGAAGTTGGCGAACTCGGAGACAACCGCGCCCTCGGTGCCGCCCATCAGGAAGTGCCACGAGCCGACCTTGGGCAGCTTGTGCGCAACGCCGTCAGGCATCCACTTCTCGACGTGGAGCGACTTGAGGTACGTGGGCTTGTCGGCCTTGTGGTCGAAGAGGAGCGACGACAGGTTGGCCTTCGCCTCGGGGAACTGGTCGAGGTTGGGCTCGCCGATCTCGGAGAAGCTGTACACCCAGCCATAGCGCACGAGCCAGCTCTCCATCTTGGCTGGAATGGCCTTCTTGATCTTCTGGCCGGTCCAGATGTCCTCGTACTCCTTCTCGGGTCCGGGCACATGGCTGTGCTCGGGAAGCGCCTGGAGAGGAAGCAGATAGATGTCGTGGCCGAAGTACTCCTCCTTGATCTCGTCCACCCAGATCACGCCGCCCATGCCGAACTTCATGAAGTCGCTCTTCGCGAAGTCGATGGCCCAGAAGCCAAGGCCGGGCTTGGTGAGCTTTGCGTCGGCAAGCGCGGGATACACGGGATATCCGAGCTTCTTGAACATGTCGAAGTAGGCCTTGGTGGCCTTCTCCGAGTTGAACTTACCGCCTTTGTTGACGCCGTACTCGTCGAACGTTCCGCCGTCGTAGAAGTCTTTGTTTGTCATTTTTTCGCATCCTTTCTTGCAGCAGCACGCTGCGCCCGTCGCACATCCGGAAAGCGCGCTCACGAGAGTCGCTCCCGCACCTGCGGCGAGAAATTCACGTCTGTTCATTTCGTTTTTCCTTTCCTGTTTGCTGTTAGCGTAGAATCCAATGCACTTGTTGACGAGTTATTATACCACAAATCGCGCCGAACACGTTAATGGTTTCTTTGCCTGGCGGGTTCTAAAACAAACCGACGGCCTACCGCGCCACCATCAGCTCGTCCCAGCGGGTCGTCGGCCGCTTCGAGAGCTTCGAGCGCTTCATCTGCCACGAGCGCGGTCCAACGCCCTCGGCGGCCGAGAACACCTTCCCCTTGCCGTAGCGGGCGTTGAGCGCGTCCACCGCCTTGTAGAGCCTAGACTGCTGCGCAGCCGGGACATTGTCGAAGAGGTCGGTCTGGCGCGGCGCACCCGGCATCTCGAGGCCGAAGAACACGATGCCGGTCTTTCGGTAGCGCAAGCCTGGCGTGAAAAGTGCGGCCACCTCCGGACGGAAGGCGCGGAGCATCTCGTTCGTCGCGTCCGTGGGCGCCTGGAACACCACCGTCCTGCCCACGAAATCGCCCCCTCCACCCGCCGCGAAGACCTGCGCGTATATGTTGCACCCAGAGGCGAGAAGACCGTGCCGGCGAAGCTTGGCGGCAGCCTGCGCTGCGAACGAGGCCATCGACTCCTCAAGCGCCTCAAGCGTCGTGGCAGGGGTTCCGAACGAACGCGAGCATGACACGGTGTCAGGCGCGGCGTCGTAGTCCTTCTCCTCGCAGCACTGTACGCCGCGCAGCTCCATTGCCGTCCGCAAAAGCGTCACGCCGCCAATGGAGCGAAGCGTGTCGTCAGGCGCGTCGCGGAGATGCTGCGCGGTGAGGATGCGCCTGGCGCGAAGCTTGGCTGGCAGGCGGCGTCCAACGCCCCACACCTCGTTCGTGGGCAGTTCCGCGAGGATTTCAGACGGGTCGTCAGGCATGAGGAACACGCCGCCTGGACGCTTCTTGCCGATGTGGTTTGCGATCTTGGCGAGCGTCTTCGTGGGCGCGAAGCCCACGCCGCAGGGGATGCCAACCCAGCGGAGAATCTTCTCGCGGAGGCGGCGACCGTAGGCGAGATAGTCAACAGCGGCGGTCGTGGGCGGGTAGATGAACGCTTCGTCGATGGAATACTGCTCCACGTCCACGGCCTCCTCGCGCAGGATCGAGATTATCCGCCGCGACATGTCGCCGTATAGCTCGTAGTTCGAGGAGCAGAAGCAGAGCTCACCCGTAGCCTCGCGGTCCTTGAGCTGGAAGTAGGGCGTGCCCATCGGGATGCCTAGCGCCTTGAACTCGTTTGAACGCGAGACGCAGCATCCGTCGTTGTTCGAGAGGACGGCAACCGGACGCCCCAAGAGACGGCGGTTGAACACGCGCTCGCAGGAAACGAAGAAGTTGTTTCCATCCACCAGCCCGATCATCTCTTCCCCACGAATCTGTGTATGCAGGCCGTCACCTTGCCGAAGTAGTCGAGTTCCTGTCCTGAACGAAGACGGATGACGGGGTATTCGGGATTTGCCGGTTCAAGCCTGACGCCGTCCTTGTCACGGCGATAGGTCTTCACCGTGAAGTCGCCGTCCACGCTGGCAATCACCACGTCGCCGTCGGCCGGGCGCAGGGATCGGTCCACGACGAGCAAGTCGCCGTCATGAATGCCCGCACCGACCATAGAATCGCCCTCGACACGCACGAAGTACGTGGCGGCCGGACGCTTCACCAGAAGTTCGTTCAGGTCAAGCGGTGGCTCAAGGTACTGCTCCGCGGGCGACGGGAACCCCGCTACGACCGACCCCGATACTTTTGCGCTCCTGCTCATTCCTACACGCTAATTCCTAGGTCAAATTTCCATTCGCCACCGCCGCGGTTGCTAAGGTGGCGCCGTCGGAGGAACGACGGATTGCGTGGAGGGTCTTGTCGCCGACGGTGCAGAATTCCGACGCCAGCGCCTCGCCCGCCTTCGCCGCCTGCCGGAACACGATGTCGAATTCGGCTGGAGATGGCAAGGCCGAGCATCCCGCATAACCGCCGCATTCAAGCATCCACTCCACATAGTGTACGTTGTTCACATGGTCGTTGAAGTCGAGGTCGCTGTGGCGCGTGAGGATGTCTACGCCGCCATCGACGGACGGCAGATGCGCGAACTTGCCGCCTATGTCTGGCAGTTCCACGTCTGGCGTGCCTGGCGGCACGATCTCCGCAAACGTCTCGGGCAGCTTCGCGATCTTCTGCGCCGCCATGTCAACGTAGAGCCATTCCGACGAAGCACGAAAAAGCTCTGCGCCAGTCTTGTCCAGCCCCAGAAAGCAGCGCTTCGCGACGAGGCGCCCCTTCATGCCGCTCGGCCATGTGCGCACCGTCACCGTCTCGCCCCACGGCACGTAGCGCGCCACGCTCACGCGGAGGCGCGAGAGCATCCACGTGAGGCCTTCGTCCTGAAGCGCGCGAATGCCCCAGCCTAGATTCGCCGCGTTGATCCCCGCCGCCTCCTGCATGTAGTTGCACAGCGTGGGCAACGTAACGTGGTTCTCGATGCCCGCCTCGTAGGACCTCACCGTGAAGTTAACGTCGGTTGAATTTGCGATCTTCATCTTCTGCGCCTCATCATATTAACTGCGCGGATGCTCCCGAAGGCTCATCCGTTTTTCCAAGGGCCGGCTCCACGTGCACCACGACGTCGTCCACGTCGATTCCGGCATTTATCACAGCGTCCTTCACTGCATGGCCAACGGCGTGGCCCTCCGTGATGGTGAGCGAAGGATCCACCATCACGTGGATGTCGGCCTGATACGCGCTGCCGTATCGGCGCGCACGCGCCTTGTGGACGCTCTTCACGTCAGCCACCTTGCGCGCCACCGCGGCCACCGCCTCGGCCTTGCCCTCGATGCTGGCGTCCACCAGCTCCTCGAAAGCCGGCTTGGCGAGCTTCCACGCCGCCCTGAAGATAAACACCACCACCAGCAGCGCGCCTACAGCGTCCAGCCAGGCGAGCGAGGGAAAGAACCTCGCGATCACCACCACAACTGCCACCGGCACGGAACTCAGCGCGTCCGAACGAT